>NZ_DBHHEV010000035.1:18707-22525 GCF_057238965.1 Peptidiphaga sp. | reverse complement strand
CGGTCCCTGGCGGCCTCCTCGCCCCTGAAAGTCGAGGTTTTCGTTCCCAATCGGCTTCCCGCCATTCCTGAGGGCGTCATCGCCGCCGCGTACTTCCTCGTCTCCGAGGGCTTGACGAACGTCGCGAAGTACGCGCCCGCGGCCCGCGTCTCGGTGCTGCTGGCCGCAGACGCGGACCTCCACGTCTCCGTCAGCGACGACGGCCCCGGCGGGGCGAGCGTCCAGCCCGACCGCGGCCTTTCCGGCATGCGCGAGCGGCTCGCCGCATTCGGGGGCGTTCTCGAAGTCGTCAGCCCTCTCGGAGGGCCGACGACGCTGACGGGGCGGATCCCGCTCCTTTTGCGGCAAGGGGAATTCGGCGTTGCCCCGACAAACAGCCGCGCAAGCGCCAGCGAGACAGACGGCGAAGCAGACGTCGGCGGGACGGGCGACGACGCAAGCGGCAGCGCGCCGGAGACGAGAAGGGCGGCTAAAGCCGACTGGCGAAGCCCGGGCGAGAAGACTCGGAAAGAATGGTGAGGCGTGCCGGAGCGGCCGAAGCGCGAGGGCGGCCGAAGCGCTTGAAAGTGGGCGAGGCGTGAGAAAGCCGCCGGGGCGCGCGAAATCTGGCAAAGTGCGAGAGAATCGGCAAGACACGACAACAGCGGCGCACGGGGGCGAGGGCCCGCCGGCCCGCCGCGGAAAGGAGAGGGAATGAGGTTAGTGGTCGCCGACGATTCGGCGTTGTTCCGGGAGGGCATGGTCGGCCTTCTGATGAGGCAGGGCCACGAGATCGCCGCGGAGGCCGCCAGCGCGGACGAGCTCGTCGAAGCGGCCGCGCGGACCGCCCCGGATGTGGTCGTCACGGACGTGCGGATGCCGCCCGGAATGTCCGACGACGGCCTGAGGGCGGCCGTGCGCATACGAGAGAGCCAGCCTGAGATCGGGATCATGGTGCTCTCCCAGTATGTCGCCCCCGCCTACGCCGCAGAGCTGTTCGAGCCGAGCGCGCCGACCGACGGCGTCGGGGGACTGGGCTACCTCCTCAAGGACAGAGTGGCCAGGGTCGCCGATTTCATCCGGTCCTTGAGGGTCGTAGAGGCCGGCGGCGTCGTCGTCGACCCGGAAGTGGCCTCCTCCCTGGTCAAGGGCCGCTCGTCGTGGCTCAACGGGTTGACGGTCAGGGAAAGCGAGGTCCTCGAACTCATGGCCCAGGGTCTGTCCAACCACCAGATTTGCGAGCGCATGTTTCTTTCCACGGCCGCGGTCTCAAAACACGTGGCCAATGTTTTCTCGAAGCTCGGCATGCTCCCCGGAGAGGAGAACCGGAGGGTGCGGGCGGTTCTGGCCTACCTGACGGAGAAGCGGAACTGAGGAGCGTGCGCCGACTCGGAGCCGAGTGCGCCGACCCTGGGCTGAGTGCGTCGAAACGGAGTCGAACGTGCAGAAGAAAGCGAGTGTTTGAGAAAAGGGCTGCAGACAGGCGAAGGAAGCCCGCCGCATAAAGGAATCGCGCCGCATAAGAAAGTACGCCAGTGCACCGAGCGATTGTCTGTCTGCCGGGCATGTGCCTCGATGGCCGAGGCAAAGCTGGTACGTTTGACCTAAAAGCGACGGGGTGAGCTTCGTTGCGGCGAGCGATTCAGGAGGAAGCGGATGAAGCCATATGTGGGCTCCGAGGTTGGGCGGCTCAAGCAGGTTCTCCTGCACCGCCCGGGCAAGGAGATGTTGAGGCTCACCCCTTCCAACAAGGACGATCTTCTCTTTGACGACGTCCTCTGGCTCGAACGGGCCCAGCACGAGCACGACGTCTTCGCCGAGACGCTGCGTTCGCGCGGCGTCGAGGTCCTCTACCTTGCCGACTTGCTCGCCGAGGCGCTCGCGGACCGCGAAGCCCGCGAGCGCGTGCTCGACGTCGTCGTCACGGAGGAGGCCTGCGGCGCAGGAATCGAGGAGGCGGTCCGAAACTACGCCGAGTCACTGCCGGAGGCCGAGCTCGCCGAGCTCCTCATCGCGGGCGTGACAAAGGCCGAGCTGCTCGACCGATCCGATGTGCAGGAGTCTTTGACCCTCCGCACGCTCGGCGCAGACGACTGCCTTCTGGCCCCGCTTCCCAACCACCTTTTCACGCGCGACACGTCCTCGTGGATCTACGGCGGCGTCTCGATCAATCCGATGTGCCGCCCGGCGCGCGTGCGCGAGAGCGTGAACGAGGAGGCGATCTACCTCCACCATCCGCGCTTTGCCGACGCCGACTTCACGGTCCTGGGCGACGGCGTGGGGTCGGGCTTCGCCTCCGTCGAAGGCGGGGACGTCCTCGTCATAGGGAACCGCTCGGTCCTCGTCGGGTTGAGCGAAAGGACGAGCCCGCAGGGGGTTGAAAGGCTTGCCCTTCAGCTATTTGAGGCGGGCGAGGCAGAGCGGGTCGTCGCCGTCGAAATGCCGAAGGCGCGGGCGCAGATGCACCTGGACACCGTGATGACGATGGCCGACGAGGGTACCTTCGTCAAATACGCGGGCCTGGGGATGCTCCGCTCCTACACGATTCGTCCCGGGGACGGGAAGAGGCCCCTTCACGTGGAGACAAATGCGCCTGAGCGGATGCACGCCGTCGTCGCGGAGGCGTTGGGCCTCGATTCGGTGCGGGTTTTGACGACGCCGCAGGATTCCCTCGCGGCCGAGCGAGAGCAGTGGAACGACGGGGCGAATCTGCTGGCCGTCGCCCCCGGCGCCGTGGTGGTTTACGAAAGGAACACCGCCACAAACGAGTATCTTTCCGAGCAGGGCGTCGAAGTTCTGCCGATTCCCGGGAACGAGCTGGGCCGCGGGCGCGGAGGCCCGCGTTGCATGAGCTGCCCGACGGTCCGCGGCGAGAACTGACCGCTCGCTCCCGGAGCCGACGGCGCGCGTCGAGGATTGAGGGCGCGTTCCGAAAGCCGACGGCGCGCTCGGAGGAACGAACTTTTGCGGGGAAAACGACGGCGGCCGCAGGCTGATGCGAGCCGTCTTCGGACCGTCTTCGAGCGAATCGCCGAAAGGAGTTGAAACTGGGAGGAAATAGGCGTTTCCTAGATACGCAAGCATCGCACGAACGCATCACCGTTCTCACATAGGAGTGTCTGAAAATGGCGAAAATCGTCAACTCATGGAACGACTTCGACCCCCTCAAGAGGGTCATTCTGGGGCGCGCCGACAATTCGGTCATTCCGCCCGAAGAGCCGGCAACCTCGGAGAAGGTGCCGATCGACTCCGAGATGCGCGGAATGTGGGGGCCGCGTCCCACCGAAACCGTCGAAAAGGCCAACGCCCAGCTCGACTACCTCGCCAAGGTTCTTCAGGACAACGGCGTCGTCGTCGACAGGCCGACGCCGCTGCAGTGGAATCAGGCGATCGTCACGCCCGACTTCCGCACCGACTCCGGTTTCACGCAGATGCCTCCCCGCGACATTCTGCTCACCGTCGGCAACGAGATCATGGCCTCGGCCAACTCCTTCCGGTGCCGGTACTTCGAATACCTCGCCTACTGGGACCTCATGGGCCAATACTTCGAGGAGGACCCCGAATTCAAGTGGACTCAGGCCCCGCGGCCGCGGCTGACCGACAAGTCGTACAAGCACAACTATTACGACGAGCGGATCACGATCGAGGAGCGCCTGGAGCGCACGGCCGCCAAGGACTTCGTCACGACGGAGGTCGAGCCGATGTGGGACGCGGCCGACGTCATGCGCCTGGGCAGGGACCTGTTCATCCAGCACGGCCTGACCACGAATCGCAAGGCGATGGAATGGTTCAAGCGCTACTACCCGGACCTGCGGGTGCACGCGGTGAACTTCCCCGGC
>NZ_DBHHEV010000035.1:16054-18697 GCF_057238965.1 Peptidiphaga sp. | reverse complement strand
GAGCAGCGCAAGATCTTCGAAGCCAACGACTGGCAGATCGTCGACGCGGCGCAGCCGGCCCATGAGACCCCGCCGCCGCTGTGCTACTCGTCCGTCTGGCTGTCGATGAACTGCCTCGTTCTCGATCACAAGACGGTGATCTGCGAGGCGTCCGAGGTCCATCAGATGGAGCAGATGGACAAGCTGGGAATGAACGTCATTCCGGTTCCGTTCCGCGACGCCTACCCGTTCGGCGGCGGTCTGCACTGCGCCACCGCCGACGTCTACCGCGAAGGCGGCAAGGAAGACTACTTCCCCAACCAGGTGGACGACCCGACGCTTGTGTGACCGTGCGCTCGCTACGAAGGCGGCCTCCGCGTTTCGGCGCGGGGCCGCCTTTGCGCTTCGATCCCGCGCGGCCGAACGTCGACTCCGGCGTGCGGGTTCTGCCCAAGGCGCACGCCGATTGGCTTTAGGACAGCCGCACTGAAGCGTCGACGTGCAATGCCAGATGAATAAAAATTCTAAAGCCGCCTTCGTTCCGCCGCCCCAAAGTTCTTCACTGCCCTCGATAATGGCGGATATTCGACGATCTCTTGCGCGGAGGTGTAGGCTGAGTAGCGTATATGGATTCGCCAAACAGAATGAATCCTCGATTACGAAGGAGCAGTGGGCGCGTGGCGGCTGATACGAGCGGTTCGATGCCGCATTCCCTCGGGGGGAACGAGTCACGACAGCGGAAAGCGCAGCGGCCGGCCCCGCCGCGCGGGGAGGCGAAGCGGCCCGGCGGGCCGAGCGAGTCGGCGTCGGCAAGCAACGTCGGAGTCACCGACGCGGCTTCAGGGCACACGTCGGATTCGGAAGGCCATAGCGACGAGCAGCGCCGGGTTTTGAGGAAGGCGGCCGGTGCGAGCTTCATCGGCAACTTCATCGAATGGTTCGACTACGCCTCCTACGGGTATCTGGCCGCCGTCATAGGGAGCGCGTTCTTCCCGAAAAGCGACGAAACCGCCCAGCTTCTGTCCGCCTTCGCGATATTCGCCCTCTCGTTCGTCCTGCGCCCGATAGGCGCGGTGGTTTGGGGCGCATGGGGCGACCGTTACGGGCGCCGGTGGGCCCTTTCCTGGTCGATCCTCATCATGTCCGGATCGACATTCCTCATCGGCGTGATTCCCGGATACGCGGCCATTGGAATCTTTGCGCCACTGGCGCTGTTTCTTTTGCGGATGATCCAGGGATTCTCGGCGTCGGGCGAATACGCGGGGGCTGGAACGTTCCTCGCCGAATACGCTCCGCCCAAGCAGCGCGGCCTGTACACGTCGCTCGTCCCCGCCTCCACCGCCGCTGGCCTTCTCTTCGGCATCATCACGGTCATGACGTTGCGGGGCCTCCTGGACGAGGCGGACATGCACTCGTGGGGATGGCGGATACCGTTCCTGCTCGCCGGGCCCTTGGGGCTGATCGGGCGCTACATTCGAATTCACCTCGAGGATTCGCCGGTCTTCAACGAAATGTCCCAGAATGCGGAGAAGAAAAGCAAGCATCGCGTCCCCTTGAAGACGCTGCTGCGCTCGCACCGCAAGAGGGTGGCGATCACTTTTGGCGTCGCCTGCCTCAACGCCGTGGCGTTCTACCTTCTTCTGACGTACATGCCCACCTATTTCGAGAAGCAGCTGGGGATTGCAGCGACCAGCGCGGAGGCCATCTCGGCAGGGACGCTTGCGGTTTACATCGTCGCGATCTTCTTCATGGGAAAAATTTCGGATATGTTCGGACGGCGTCGCATGCTCGTCGGAGCGTGCCTGGCCTTCATCGTGCTCTCGATCCCGCTGTTCTGGGTGATGGAGCAGGGCAACGTCGTCATGATCATCGCCGCTGAGACCGTGTTCGCCCTCATCCTCACGGCCAACGACGGAACCCTCGCGACGTTTCTGGCCGAAAGCTTCCCGACTGAAGTCAGGTATTCGGGTTTCGCCCTCTCTTTCAACTCGGCCAACGCCCTGGTGGGAGGCACGGCGCCGCTTGTCGCGACGTGGCTCATCAAGGTCACCGGCACGGCGATCGCTCCCGCTTTTTATCTGACGTTGATTTCCGTGCTCGCGCTTGGGGCAATGTGCGCATCGCGAAGCATCGTCCGCGAGTCGGCCAGCTTGGCCGAGGAAAATGACGCTTAGATCGGAGGCGTGCGAGCCGTGAATTCAGGCGCTGGACATCGCATCCCCGATCCGAGCGAGATTGGCGGCGTTGGGCCATGGCCAGCGTTCTCGTGACGGCTGCGGGCGCTCTTTGGACGCAGACGGAAGGGGGCGGCGAGAACGCATGAGGGCTTCCGACGAGCCCGGGGCTGCGCCCGGCGGAGGGGCCGCCACTTTGAAGGGGGAGGTCCGAAGAAGGCAGATCGTGGAGGCCGCGGCGGCGCTCGTGCGCGAAGGCGGCCCGTCCTCAGTCAGCCATCGGGCCGTCGCCCGCCGCGCAGGATGCTCGCTGTCGGCCACCACCTATTATTTCGAGGGGCTGGAGGACCTTCTCCACCAGGCAGGCGCCCTGAACATTTCTTTGTGGGCCTCACGGGCCGAGCGCGTGGCGGAGCGGGTCGAGTCCCGCGCCGCGGAGGACGTCGCCATGGCGGAGAGGGTCGAGGCGATCCTGTCCGCCACTCTCCCG
>NZ_DBHHEV010000035.1:0-16035 GCF_057238965.1 Peptidiphaga sp. | reverse complement strand
CCACGACGCGCAGCTGATAAGCGCGGGCGATTTCGCGCCTGTCGCGAGAGCCTATCGAACGGGGCGCTCACGGCTCAATGCGGCCGTCGCCCGGGTGCTCGCCCATTTGCGCATCGACCTGACGGCCGACCTGGCGATCGCCGTCGTCGACGGCGCCGCCGTCTCTGCCCTGTCCGAAGGGCGCGACGTCAAAGCCACGGCCCGAGAGCTCTTGGAATCCGTCTGTCGGCGCTCCTGAGGCCGTGCCGCCTCAACGAGTTTCGGGGCTTCGCCGGACTGTCGAATCGCCGAGTTGCCTCGGGACGCTTTCGGCATTTCTCGAAGCGCTTGAACGGATTGCCTTGACTGTTTGCCGAATTGCCGGGCGCTTCGGCAAATCTTTCGCCGAAGTCACCCGGCAAACGGCTTCCAGAGTCGGCTCTCGAAGAAGCTCAGAATCGGCTTTCGAAGAATCCCGGAGTCAGTTCCCGTGGAAGACGGCTTCCAGGTTGTTGCCGTCGGGATCCAGGACGAACGCCCCATAGTAGCCGGGGTGATAATGCGGACGCTCGCCCGGCTCCCCGTTGTCGGCGCCGCCGGCCGCCGTCGCCGCACGGTGGAAGGCGTCCACCTGTTCAGACGATGAGGCCGAAACGGCGATGTGGCAGGGCGTGGGGCTTTCTGCCGGCACGATCCACAGGTCTGGAGGAATCGGCGCGTCCTTGGGGGCATTCGGCGAAGGGGCGCCCATGCCGACGACGGGCCCGTGCTCCATGACGATGCGGTAGCCGAGCGGTTCCAACGCGGCTGCGTAAAAAGCCTTGGAAGCCTCGGGATTGCTTGCATTGATGGAAATGTGGTCGATCATCTCTCAAGGATAGACCGCGGCCAGCCTCAAGGGGGCCGTTGCCGATTGCATGTCGAGGCGGCTGCGCCAAGCGCGGACGGTCGGAGCGAGGCTCGGCCGCCGGGCTGGGCTTGGACGGCCGAGGCAGACGTGGCCACGAGGTCAAAGGACGCGGCTACGACGCAAGGATGTCGCGACGGCGGCAGGCGGCCGTTGCAAACGCGGATGCGGCGAGCCCGACGGCGAGCAATCCGAGGGCCTGGGGAAGGCGCTCGGTGTCCGAGGGGGAGAAGGACCATCCCAGAAGCGTCGTCTTGGACGCCCACTCTGGCAGCTCCAGAAGCTTCCCAAACCATGACAGGGCGAAGGACCATCCGACCAGCGCCCACACTCCGGCGGTCAGCTTCCTCGAAAGCGCGTAAAGCAAACATCCCACGCCTGCGAGGCACGCGCACGCGGGCCATTGGGTGGCGGTTTTCCAGGCGATCTCGCGCCCGTGCTCCCAGTCGAGGGAAAGGCCGACGGCGACGGCGAGGGTCGCTGCTCCCGCGGCCCCCAGGATCGCCGATTCCACGGCGCCCGCGACGGCTTGGGCCGCGACGACTCTTCTTCTGGAAGTCCCGCTGGCCAATTCGACGTCGAGAATCCCCTTCTTCTCCGTTTCGGCGAGTGAAGAGATCGCATTCGCCGTCTCGCAGACGATGAGAATGCCGACGATGACCGAGAAGAGCGAGACGATCTGAGACGTGGCCTCGCCGCCTCCGGACATTTTCGACAGGAGGTCGGAGTAGTTGGCGTTTTTCTTCGTCAAAGTGACGAAAGAACCCGCCATGGAGCCGATGAAGGCGGCCGTCGCGACGACGCCGACGAGCCACCCGAGCAGCCTGCGCCGCCCCAATCGCAGCGTTAGCGAGAAAACGCCGGCCGCCCGCAGGCGAGAGCCCGAGCGGCTCGCCGATCTCAAATAGGCCCCGTGAAGCTCCCTGCGCGAATACAGGCGCCATGCCAGCGCGGCGAGCGCGAGCGCCGCGAGGGCCATGGGAATCGCGAGAAGGAAACGATCGGCGGTGTAGGGCTCGAGCAGTTCCTTCCATCCCAAGGGAGTGAGCCATTGCACCCGGTCCCAGTCGGCGGCGACCGCTCCGACGCGCAGGGAAAACGCCGCGAACAGCGCCACGAAGGAGATTCGACGCGCCCCCACGGCGTCGTCGGCAAGCTGAGAGGCGACCAGGGCAATCGCCGAAAACACGCAGCCCGTGAGGGCGATCGCGATCCCCAGGCACACCGAGCCGGCCACGGAGATCTCAGAAAACAGCGGCGCCTGGACAGCGAGGACAAGGCCGCAGCTGAAACCGGCGGCCAGGGAAAAGGCCGTTCCAATTGCGGCTTGGACGGCGAACACGACCGCCCGGCTGACCCCGGTCCCTTCGACAAGCTCGCGAAGGCCGTCGTCCTCGCCGCGGCGCCCGACGGTCGTGACGATGAGGATGGCTGCGATCGACGTGAAGACCAAAAGGAGCATTCCCGTTTCCCACTGGACGAGCTGGCCGACCGTGCCGGGTTGAGGGACCGTCCCGAACAGAAGGCGCGTTCCGGCATTGGAGTTCATCATCTCGATCACGGATCTGCGAAGCTCCATGCTGCCCAGGTTATTCCGGTAGGCGTTGGGAATAACGGCCAAGACGAGGCAGAAAGCGCCGATCCATGCGGCGAATGCCAGCCGTTGGCGACGCAGCGCGACGCCGAAAAGGGTTTTGAAATCCTTGGCGTTCATCGGATCGTCGCCTCGTAATGCCGAAGGAACAGGTCCTCAAGGCTCGCAGCCGTGCATGTGATGTCGGCCAAACCTGCCGCGACGGCCGCGCCGAGGACGTCCGGCACGTGAGCGGCGTCGGCTTCCGCAACGAGGTCTCCCTCATCCCACGCAACGGCGACGCCCTTCGACTCGACGTCCGCAAACAGGCTCTTCAACCGAGATTCCTCGCCGCGCACGCGTATCTCACGGGCTCCCAGGTGCCTGAGCCGGTCAAGCCTGCCCGTCTCCACCGTGACGCCGTCCTTGATGATCGTCACATGCGAACACAGAGCCTGCACCTCGCCCAGAATATGGCTCGAGAGGAGAACTGTCCGCCCTTCCGCCTTCGCCTGGGCGACGCACTCGCCGAAGATCTGCTCCATCAAAGGGTCGAGCCCGCTCGTCGGCTCGTCGAGGACGAGCAGGTCGACGGGGGCGGACAGGGCCGCCACCAGAATCACCTTCTGTCTGTTCCCCTTCGAATACGTTCTGATGCGTTTCGAAGGGTCGAGTCGGAAACGCTCGATGAGCTCGCGCTCGCGGGCCTTGTCGCGCCTTCCCCGCAGCGCGGCCAGCGCGTCGAGGGCCTGCTGCCCGGTGAGATTCGGCCACAGGGCCACCTCGCCCGGAACGTAGGCCACGCGTCGGTTGATGCCGCGGGCCGACGTGGACGGGTCCATGCCGAACACCCGCACAGTCCCCTCATCGGGGTGATACAGGCCCAGCAGGCATCGGATCGTCGTCGATTTTCCCGAGCCGTTCGGGCCGAGGAATCCGTGGACGGTCCCTTCCTCCACGGCGAGGTCGAGCGAATCGAGCGCGCGCAACTGTCCGAAGGCCTTCACAAGGCCTTTGACTTCAATGGTCTCCGTCATCGATTTCTTCCTTTGTTTCGTGAGTGTGTGCAGCGCCCGCCTTTTCGCCGCCACGGGCGGAGTCTGCTTTTTCCTGAGCATGTGCGGCGCCCGCAGGGTCTGCAGCGCCGTCTTGCGTCGCTTTTGCGTTTCCTTCTTTTGTCGCTTTGTGAGCCGAAGCGTTTGCCCCGTGAGCCGAGGCCTTCGCCCCGTGGGCCGAAGCGTTTGCATTTGGCGCGGCCTCGAAGGCCTCGGGCTCGACCCATCCGAGCCTGACCAGGCACAGTTCCATGAACCGGCGATGCTTTCGATCGGGGTAAGCCACCCTCATCGCCAGGAGAAGGCGCTCGAAGTCGGCGTTTATGCGGACGATGTTGTCGGCCAGGCCGGCAAGGCCGAATTTGCTCGCAAGTTTGGTGTAGACGACGATGAATCGGTCCACGAGAGGGCTGACGTCGTCGGCGTCCATCGCCTGGGCGAAGATCTCGAGCCCCTCGACCATGGCGTCGATGTCGGCTTCGGTCGCCGAGTACAGCGCGACGTCGGGAAGCTTGTCCCACGCCCCGATGATCGAGGCGATGACGCGGTCGCGCTCGAGGAGCTCGATGTGACGGGGATTCGTCAGGCGGGAACGGACAGTCGTGTAAAGAGAGTCGAGGGAAGCCGGCAGGGGAGAGATCGTCGCGTCGCTTTTGGCCAGCTCGCGCAAGCCCTCGATCCTGTTGCGCTGAGAGGCGAGCTTTTGGATCTCCGCATCGATCCGCTCCAGGGCGGAGTCGAAGTCTTCTGCCGCGCCTTTTGACGAGCCGTCGAGCAGGTGGCCGATGGAAGCGAGGCTCATCCCGGATTCGGCCAGCCACCTGATTCGCACGAGACGGGCAAGATCGTCGAAGCCGTAGTCTCGGGGCCTTCCCTCGGGAATCGGAAGCAGGCCCACGGCGTGGTACCAGCGAACGGCGCGCACCGTCGTGCCGGCAAGGTAGGCGACCTCGCAAACTTTCATGCCCCTATCTCATCATGTGACGTCACGTCATATGCAAGCGACTTCGGCCGCCCGACGTTCAGGCTGCGCAACAACGCAAGCAAAGCGCCGCGCGGCCTGGCCGAGCGGGCATTCGCTCCGCACCGACGCGCCTTGCGCCGCCTGGCTGCGCGATGCGCCGCCGATGTCGAAGGCAGCGCCGTCCGGCTGCGAGCCGGTCCGTCGGTGCCCTAGCTCACTCGGCGCACTGCGCTTCCGCCGAGCCTCGGCGAGCTTGCGGGCGTTACCCTTGTTGCATCATGGCTATCACAACTGCTGCGGGCTCAGACATCCGCGTTCGCTTCTGCCCTTCGCCGACCGGCGCGCCCCACGTGGGAATGGTGCGCACGTGCCTTTTCAACTACGCCTATGCGCGCCACGTGGGCGGCACTTTCGTCTTCCGAATTGAAGACACCGACGCCGCCCGCGACTCCGAGGATTCCTTCGACGCGATCGTCGATTCGCTGACGTGGATGGGGCTCGAATGGGACGAGGGCGTCGGCGTCGGCGGGCCCCACGGACCGTACCGCCAATCGGAACGCGGAGAGATCTATCGCGACGTCGCCGCGAATCTTCTGGCCGGCGGGTACGCGTACGAGTCCTTTTCGACGCCGGAGGAGATCGAGGAGCGCCACCGAGCCGCCGGGCGCGATCCGAAACTCGGCTACGACGGCTTCGACCGCGACCTGACCGAGGAACAGAAAGCAGCGTACAGGGCGCAGGGCCGCAAACCGGTCATTCGCATGCGCATGCCCGACGCCGACGTCTCGTTCACCGACCTCGTGCGCGGAGAGATTGTTTTCAAGGCCGGATCAGTTCCCGACTACGTCATCGTCCGCGCGAACGGCGACCCTCTCTACACGCTGACGAATCCGGTCGATGACGCCATGATGGAGATCACCGACGTGCTGCGCGGAGAGGACCTCCTTTCCTCCACGCCGCGTCAGATCGTCCTCTATCGCGCGCTCGAGGAGCTCGGCGTCGCGAAGTTCACTCCGAGGTTCGGCCACCTGCCCTACGTCATGGGGGAGGGGAACAAGAAGCTCTCCAAGCGCGATCCGCAATCCAACCTTCTGCTTCACCGCGAGCGCGGCGTGATCCCTGAGGGACTGCTCAACTACCTCGCCCTGCTGGGGTGGGCCATCAGCCCGGACAACGACGTGTTCACGAAGGACGAGATGGTCGCCGCCTTCGAGATAGACGCCGTCAACCCCAATCCCGCCAGATTCGACGAGAAGAAGTGCACGGCCATCAACGCCGAACACATTCGCCGGCTCGACGTCGCCGATTACACCTCGCGCCTGGTCCCTTTCCTCGCGCGGGAGGGAATTGTGAGCTCCGACAAGTACGAGGGACTGACCGACGCCGAACGCAGGATTCTCGACGCCGCCGCGCCCCTGGCGCAGACTCGAATGCAGCTTCTCGGCGAGGCGCCGGACCTGCTGCGGTTCCTCTTCGTCGGCGCCGAGGACGTCGTATACAACGAGAAGGCCGTCGCCAAACTCAAGGACTCGGCGCCTGCTGCCCTCGCGGGGGCGGCCGAGGCGGTGCGCTCGATGGAGTCGTTTAAGCCTGAAGAGCTCAAAGAGGCCCTCGACGCCAAACTCGTCGAGGGTCTGGGCATCAAGCCGCGGCTGGCCTTCGGCCCGCTTTTCGTCGCCATGACCGGCACAAACGTCTCGATTCCGGTGGTCGACTCCATGGCGATCCTCGGGAAGGACGAGGCGCTCGTGAGAATCGAGCGGCTTCTGGCACGCCTGTAGGCTGCGTTTGCGGAAAGCTCGCTCTGACCGGACGGTCGGCGGAGTGTCGCCGAGTCGCGCGCGGGGCTTCGGTGGGGATATCGAGCCGCACACGATAGGCGAGTGACCGGGGCCCGAGGGGCGGCCTCGGCAAGAGTTCCTCTGGCCGCGCCGGGCGTGCGCCTGTAGTCTGGCTTTATGAGACTGGGACGGCGCATTTTCTGGATTCGCGGGCCGCGGGAGTGGTTTCGCAAGCCGCCCGAAGATTCTCAGTCTCCCCGCACCAGCAAGTACGCGGTTCGCCGCGGCATCATGCAGCGCGTCTTGGTCCGTGAGCTTGCGTCCGCGCTGCAGAACGAAGCCAATTTTTCGGACGGGGGCCGCGCGGAGTGGGCGCAGGGCCTTCCCGCGCTTTCGCCCGTGCATTTCGAGGAATTGCCCTCGCAAATGCGCCTCGTATTTCAAGAGCCGAAAAGCCGCTTGTTTCGACGCAAACTGCCGCGGTTTTTGAAGTTGCGCGCCGGAACGCGGGGCCCCGCCTCCGACGATTTGAAGCTGCTCGGCGACGTCGTTCCCCACGGCGCGGCTGTGCCGAGCCCATGGATTATTGCTTGCATGAAAGGAAACGTCGTTCCCCGCAGCATGGCTGTGGCCAGCGGCGACAAATGCGACGGCGACAAACATGACGGCGGGGAGTTTCACGAAGGCAGCGGCCCTCCGAAAGGCAGCGGCCCTTTGGAAGGCCGTCCCAACCTCGGCAGCTCTCCCGAAGGCCGCGGCTGTCCCGCAGCCGACCGGCGAGAGCTCGTTGAAAGCTACGTCGCGGGCGTCGTCGCCTGGTGTGAGCGCGCGCTCGAGGCGGGCGACGAAATAGAACTCCCGCGAATCGTCGAAATGGCTTTGTCTGATGCGACGGTCGGCTACGCCTTCGGCTTGTGCGAAGAAGAGATCCCGATCGACGACCTGTGCGGCGAAGGCCTGCGCACCCGGCTCGACCGGATCGCCGAGCGTCTGTTCCGTCTGCCGGGCCTCGAATGGTGGAGCGAAGGCTTCGACCCTGCCGCCTACACCTGGCATGAACAGGTTCCAGCCTCCTCGACCGTTTGCGTCGAACGCCCCGGAGGAGTCCCTGCAGGCTCGTCGGGTCTTGCGGCGACGAGCGGCGCCGCAGAATGGGGTTCGCGGGCGCCGACGATCAGCGGTGCCGCATGGTTTCCCTCCTCCGAGATGGAGTGGCCGGTCCTTCACAGCTACCGAGACCTTTCCGCAAGTCGATTTGACCAGGAGAGGTGGGAGGACAGCGTCGTCGACGGGCGCACGTGCACGGAGCAGTGGTTCGGGGACGACGCCGGAGACTGCGACGTCGCCCGATTGGACCGCGGGGCTCTCGCGGCGGGCGACGGTTCGCGGATAGCATCGATTCACGCGCCCGACGACTGGATGCGGCTCGTAGCGCGGTTTCCCGCGCGGTTGACCCCGGATGTGAAGGCAGGGTGGCAGGGCAACGCGGAGGGGCAGATGTACACGGTCGATTGGCAGGCCGCGAGGCGGGAGATCGACGGCGTCTACGTCTCCGTGGCGGGCGCGCTCAGATCCTCCTTCGCGCCCCTTGCCCTCGAGGACGTTCTGAGCGTCGAGGGGCACTCAACCGTTGGGGATTCCGCGGCCTTGGAGGGACGCCCCGCTTTGGACGGTTCGACGGCTCTCGGGGACCTTGCGGCCTTGAAGGGCTCCGAGACAGTGCGGGACAGGGAGAATGCGGCGGAGGGGGACTCTTGGGGCGGCGATCCGCAAAACAGGCCCCTGACTATGATGACCGGTTGGACGCCAGGATCGATTCTTTGGCTCAATCGGCCTCGCGTCTCCTGAGGGGCCAGTCGGAGTCCAGCGCCTTCCGCGAGCCGCCGAAATCTCCGGCGTCGGGCGGGCGCGCCGACTTTGCGCCGACATCGTTCTCTGTGCCGTCCCGACGCTCCGCATTCAGTGACGGGATGCACGCGTCGTCGTTTTGCCCAACGGCGCTCAATCCGGTAGCCTTTTTATCTGTCGCCAGCGAAAGCTGGTGATTGCACTGGGGTATGGTGTAATTGGCAACACAGGTGATTCTGGTTCATCCGTTCTAGGTTCGAGTCCTGGTACCCCAGCGGAGGAGTGGTCTCGGATGGCCTTTTTCTCTGCGCCCCTATCGTCTAGTGGCCTAGGACGCCGCCCTCTCACGGCGGTAACGCGGGTTCAAATCCCGCTGGGGGTACAATTCACTTCCCTCTGAACGAGCTCGCTATGTCGCGGGCCGTTGTGCGAAAAGCCGGTTCGCGAAAGAAACGTCGCGTCTTTCTTGGCAAACCGCAGCCTTCCCTTAAGAGAACGTCGCCGGCTCGCTGTCTGGCGAGTGCCCGAGCCCGGGCGCCTCGGCGATGGGCAGGCCGCCCGCATATTCTCTGACCAGTTCGAGTGCGGCGGCACGCTCGCCCGCTTCGTCGATCTCCGTCAGCTGGCCCACCACGATTCCCGCAACGGCGTCAAAGGATCCGATCTGCCTGTGTTGAGCGAGGCTTGTCGCAAGCGAAAGCAGGCTTCCGCCGAGCGACTCGACGACCAAGGCCTTTCCTTTCAAATCCGGCCAGTATGGCGTTCCCGCGAGCTTGAGGAAGCAGCGAAGGTTGCCCCCGGCCCATCGCGTCTGCGCCAGACCTTCCGCGCCGGTGAGCGCCGGGCGGAGGATGCGGCCTGCCAATGCGGCGTCGACCGCGTCGAACCCCCGCTCCACGCCAGCCGCGGGATTCCACAGGACGGCCGGCTGCCCCGTCATGGCGACGATCGAGTTGACAATGCAGCTGTTGTCGGAGAAGCCGAAATACGGTTTGGGGTGTGCGGCCACGGCGTCCCAGTCGACGTAGGGGAGCGCCTCGTTCGCGAGATCGCCCCCCGAGACGTCGAAGACGGCGTCGACGGCGTCGTCGGCGAAGGCCTCGGTCAACATGCGTGCACGCAGCCGAGGGCTCCAGCGCCGGTCGGCGCCAAGCTCGAGGACTTCCGTGCAATCCAGCTCGTGGCCCCGGTCTGCAAGGGCGCGGACGGCGGCGGGCAGCTTCGGCCGAGCCCAATCCGGCAGCGGATTCGAACAGTTCACGAGACGGAGAAGAGCCATGGGGCCAGGCTAGATTTCCGCCTGCGGGCTGTCAACAGGGCTGCGGGCCGTCGTTGCCTTGTCCGCTCCGCCAGACAAGCTCCGCGAGACTGTCTCCGACTCATAGGCAGCATTGGCCAATCTTGGCTTGCGGACGCCCCAGGCCCATGGGCGTCAGAAGGTGTAGTACACGTACATTCCGCCGGCCAGAACGGCCACGCCTATCAGCCTGAAGAGCGTGACATGCGCCTTTCGCGCGCCGAAAAGGGCGAAGTGGTCGATGGCCATCGAGCCGAGCAGCTGGCCGATGAGGACCACAAGCAGGGTGACTCCTGTTCCCAAGTGGGGAACGAGCTGGGCCATGCCCACCACGAAAAGGGCGCCCACCGGCCCGCCCAGCCACATCCACCATCGACCGCGGGTCGTTTTATGCGGAAGCTGATTGCTGAAGACGACGAGAAGCAGAAGCAGGATCGTGCCCGTGGCGTAGGAGACGAAGCCCGACGCGATCGACGAGCCCAGCATCTTCGTGAGGTTCCCGTTGAATGCCGCCTGCAGCGCAGCGTAGACGCCCACAAGGATCCCCATGACCCGCCATACGAGCTTCGGACGCGGGCCGACCCGCGAGGATTTCCCGCGCCCGTAGACCGCGAGAAGCATTCCCGCGGCGGCCAGTCCGGCCCCCGCCAGCCGATATGCAGAGATAGGCTGGACTTGGGAGTTGAACAGGCCGAAATGGTCGATGGCCAGCCCCGAGAGGATCTTTCCGCCGACGGGCAGCACCACCGTTTCGACCGCGCCGACGTGCGGAAAAATCGTGATGATCGTCAAAAGGGCAAGGATTCCCATCGCCCCGCCCAGATAAGACCACCACGGGGTGCTGACGGGAGGAACGATGTTCAGGCTTTCGCTGACGACTATCACGCCGAGGAACGCCGTTCCAATCACGAAAGAGACGAAAGAGGCCCCTATCGTCGTTCCGTAGGAGACTTTCAAGCGCGTGTTCATGGCGCTTTGAACGGGAACCAGGCAGCCGACGGCGACGGCCAGCGCGAAGTATTCGATCACAGCAGCTCTTTCAGTAGTTCGGTCACGGCGTCTTCTTCTGCGGTTCGGTCACAGCAGTTCTTCCCGCAGGGGGACGGCGAGCGTCGACCAGCGCCACGCCTCGTCGACCCAGGCAAGCCCGGCGCGGCCCATCTCTTTGGCGCGCGAAGGGTTGCCCAGCATGTACGCAAGCGCGGAGGCGACGGCTTCCGGGCGATGTCCCGAGCAGACGACGCCGGTCTTTCCATTGAGGACCGCCTCGGGCGCGCCGCCGGAGTCCCCGGCGACGACGGGAAGGCCGGCGGCGTAGGCCTCGAGATAGACGATTCCGAGCCCTTCGAGGTCCATGCCCGCCGCGCGGGTCCTGCACGGCATGGCGAAAACGTCGCCCAGGCTGTAGTGGGCGGCAAGCTCCTCGAACGGCGCCTCGCCCGTGAAGACGATGCTCTCCGCAGCGGGGCTTTCCTGCGCCATCTTCCGCAAATCGCCCTGGTAGGGGCCCTTGCCGACTATGACGAGCTTGGCCTGCGGGCAGGCGGCGAGGACCCGGGGCCAGACGCGAATGAGCGTGTCCTGCCCCTTGCGCTCGACCAGTCGCGAAATGCACACGACCGTCGGATCGTCGCCAATCCCGTAACGTTCGCGCAGTTTTTGCCGCCACGACGCCGAGAATGCGAAGTCCTCCGGCGAAATGCCGCCCGGCAGGCGCACGATTCGGGTGTCCCCGATGAGCGGGCGAAGCCGACGGAGGGTCGCCTTCGTCAGGTAGGTGACGACGTCGGCGTCGCGAAAGATCTTCCGCAGAGCCAGGCGCCCGGCAGGGACCCTCGCCCAGCCGACCTCGTGTCCGTGGGTGGTCGAGATGACTTTGCCCGCCCCGGCGGCTTTTGCGGCGTTCGCCATAAGGCCGAGCGGCGTCGATGCGCCGACCCAAACCGCCTCGATGGACTGCTCGCGAATGATTCTCTGCATCTCGCGGCGCACGCTTGGGATCGGAAGCATGACCGTTCCCGGGTAGCGGATCGTCGTCCACGGCTGCGCGGCGTCGTACTCGTCCGCCCCGCCGTCCGGGGGAGAAGAGCAGTAGACGACGAGGGAATCCGGGTCGAGCTCGCGGGCGAAGCCTTCGAGATACGTCTGTATTCCTCCCTTGCGGGGCGGAAAGTCGTTCGTCACGAGGAGCGTCCGTCTCATGCGGGTAATCGTATCTGGTTTCGTCCGCCTAGTTCGGCATCGGGTTGCGTGAGATCGGCATCGGATTGCGCAAGGGAAGTCTACAGACCCCTGGGTGCCGGTTACAGACCGCCCGGCGCCAGGAGGTTGCTTGACGACATTGCCTGACGACGGCGCTTTCTTGGGGCTTGGACGTCGGCGAAATTGTTCGACGTCATTAGATTCAGGGGCGACGAGAAGACCGCCTTCATAAATTGTGAAACTTTCAGATCAATTAAATTCTAAGGTAGGTCTGAAGCGTTTTCTTCTAAAGATGTGTTTTCCCTGACACTCTAAGCCAGGGTGAGTGGTTTTTTGCTCGCGATATGCTGGAAACTCTTTTGTTTCCAAGGAGAATTTTATCAGAGCGTGTCCGAAAAGTCGATATTATCTAGCTTTGAAAAGTGCGATGGAAACGGACTTTTGCGCGTGAGCTCCTGAGATTGGCCTTCGCTGGGGAGCATTGCAATTTATATTGCATTGCTTGCTGTAGTGGCTAAGACTACAGTAAAAAACACTAAAGCAACGGGTGAAGATAGGAGGTTATGATGAAACTCATTCGTTTTGCAGCATCGCTGTCGGCGTTGTCGATGGCGATTGCGGGGGCGTCGGTCGCCCACGCAGATTCTCCAGATCAAGGTTCGGATACGGCGAGTGCTACGGCGCAGCAGGCATATCAGGCTGTTGAAAGAGCCGACCGCAAGTGGACAGACGCGGCAGCCGACGTTCCGGCGAACGCTTCAGGCAAGGACGCGATTAAAACGACGCAGCAAGGCGTGGGCATTTCGGTGCCCAACGATCCGAGCTCGAAGATGACGATCGCCGGGCGCAACGGCAAGGTCTCGGTGGACCTGCCGTTCTCCGGCTCGGCGTCAAGGGCGGCGTCGTCGCATGCCGGCATGGTCGCTTTTGACAATAAAAACGGCTCGTCTACAACGCCGATCGTCCGCAAGGACGGGAGTACTCAGATCAACACCGTCATCAACAACGCCAACGCGCCCAAACGCTATGCGTACAAAATGCAGGTGCCTGAAGGTGCGAAGATCCAGCGCGCCGGTTCGTCCGTTTTGGTGACGAAGGGCGAGAAGATGGTTGTCGGCATCGCACCGGCGTGGGCCAAAGATGCCAAGGGCAAGAGCGTTCCGACCCATTACGAGGTCAAGGGCAACGTCGTCACGCAAGTGGTCGATCATGGCAGCCAGTACGCCTACCCCATCGTCGCCGATCCTTGGTGGGGCATCGATCTGTTCAAAACCCTCGAAGTAAACCGGAAGGGCCAATGGCAGGGACAGAATGTGTATTCGGGTGAGCTGTCACCGTGGGGATGGTCTGTGTATCTTGGTAATACGGGTCCTAATATGCCAAACAACCCTGTCCTTGGCAATCGAATCATTCGATATGCCGGCTGGGAGGAATGGAAGGATCGCCTTGTCGGCCCCAATCCTGCTGAAACACTCGTCCAACAGTACTCGTGTCATGTCCGCTACGGATATGCTGTTTTTGGAGCGGGTTTCCATTGGGATTTGGAGGCTGCGAGACCTTCAAATCCAGATTGGTGGTGGCTGCCCATCTGGAAGCACAAATGCAATTGGTGATGGCTGACGGTCTCGTCTTTTCTGTAGAAGCAGGCGCGTGACAAGTTAGATACACGCTAATTCCTCGAAAGCTTGGGGAGCGAGGCTTTGCGCTTTGCTCCTCAAGTTTTCATTGGCCGGGCTTTCGCTTCCCGGGTTTTGCTTTGTCACGCGCCGTCGGATTTCCGCGCCCTCACAGATCAGCGCCGAGGCCTTCGGTCGCCTGGAGGACGTCGGTCAGGCGCCGGGCCGCGGTCACGACCGCCGTCGCATGCTGGCGTCCGGGCTGGTGCCCCATGCGCTCGACGGGGCCGGAGATCGAGACCGCGGCGATGACGCGGCCGGATGGCCCGCGCACGGGGGCCGATATGGAAGCCACCCCGATCTCGCGTTCGGAGACCGACTGCGCCCACCCGCGCCTGCGCACGGCGGACAGGTTCGTGGCGGTGAAAGTGGCCCCGTGCAGACCCCGGTGGAGCCGATCGGGCTCCTCCCACGCCAAAAGCACCTGGGCGGCCGACCCGGCCTTCATCGACAGGGTCGCGCCGATGGGAATCGAGTCGCGCAGCCCGACCGTTCGCTCGGCGGCGGCCACGCACACCCGCTGATCTCCCTGGCGGCGGAAAAGCTGGGCGGATTCCCCCGTGTGGTCGCGCAGGGCGATGAGCACCGGGCTGGCGGAGGCGAGGAGGCGGTCTTCGCCGGCTGCCGAGGCCAACTCGCCGAGCCGTGGGCCGAGGATGAAACGCCCCTGCATGTCGCGGGCAACCAAGCGGTGGTGTTCGAGTGCGACGGCGAGGCGGTGGACGGTCGGCCGCGCCAAATGCGTTGCGGACACCAGTTGCGCTAGCGTTTGCGGCCCGGATTCAAGGGCGCTGAAAACGGAAGCCGCCTTGTCGAGAACTCCGACGCCGGAGCTGTCGTCTCGTAGCGTGTCGCCGTTGCGTCCATCGGCGTCGTCCTCGGGTACAGTGTCCATGTATTGATACTTGCATCTCACGCTTTGAGATGCAAGGACAAAAATCCCTGCACTGCGGGATCCTTTTCTTGACTCTTTCAACCGAATATGACAAAGGAGGACACAATGGGTGCGACGCTCGCCGAGAAGGTTTGGGCCGACCACGTTGTCAAGCGCGGAGAGAACGGCGCCCCCGACCTTCTTTTCATCGATCTGCAGCTCGTTCACGAAGTGACTAGCCCACAGGCCTTCGAGGGGCTTCGCCTGGCCGGGCGCCCCGTGCGCCGCCCGGATCTGACGGTGGCGACGGAGGACCACAATACGCCGACGCTGGACATCGACCTGCCCATCGCAGACCTCACTTCCCGCGCCCAGATCGACGCTCTGCGGCGGAACTGTGAGGAATTCGGCGTTCCCATCTATTCGCTCGGCAACGCCGACCAGGGGATCGTCCACGTCGTCGGCCCCCAACTCGGGCTGACGCAGCCGGGCATGACCATCGTGTGCGGCGACTCCCACACCTCCACTCACGGCGCCTTCGGTTCGCTCGCCCTGGGAATCGGCACGTCGGAGGTCGAACACGTGCTGGCGACGCAGACCCTCCCGCTCGCGCCGTTCAAAACGATGGCCATCAACGTCGACGGCAGGCTCAAGCCCGGAACCACCGCCAAGGACATCATCCTGGCGATCATCGCGAAGATCGGAACGAACGGCGCCCAAGGCCACGTCATCGAGTATCGCGGAGAGGCCATCCGCTCCCTGTCAATGGAGGCCCGGATGACGATCTGCAACATGTCGATCGAAGCCGGCGCGCGGGCCGGAATGGTCGCTCCCGACGAGACGACGTTCGCCTACGTCAAGGGCAGGCCGAACGCGCCGGAGAACTGGGACGAAGCCGTTGCCTACTGGCGCACCTTGGCCACCGACGACGACGCCGAATTCGACACCGTGGTGGAGCTCGACGCCAACGAGCTGGAGCCCTTCGTCACCTGGGGGACCAACCCGGGCCAGGGAATAGGGATCTCCGGAAAGGTGCCTGAGCCTGCCGACATCGCCGACGAGACACAGCGCAAAGCCGCCGAAGGCGCAATCGAATACATGGGTCTGACCCCGGGAACGCCGATGCGGGAGATCGACATCGACGCCGTGTTCATCGGCTCGTGCACCAACGGCCGCATCGAGGACCTGCGGGCGGCCGCAAAGGTGGTCGAGGGCCGCAAGAAGGCGCCCAAAACCCGCGTGATGGTGGTTCCGGGGTCGGCGCGGGTCCGCCTCCAAGCCGAGGCCGAGGGGCTCGACAAAGTCTTCCTCGACTTCGGAGCCGAGTGGCGCAACGCCGGATGCTCGATGTGCCTTGGCATGAACCCCGACCAGCTGAGCCCGGGGGAGCGGTGCGCTTCGACGTCGAATAGAAACTTCCAGGGGCGGCAGGGGCCGGGAGGGCGGACCCACCTCGTATCGCCCCTCGTCGCGGCGGCGACGGCGGTCAAGGGAAAGCTCGCCACGCCGTCCGACCTCGGCTGAAACGGGAAGTTTAGGGCCTTCAGCCGGGTTGAACGGCTCCGCCGAGCCAGACGCCTCGGCGGCTAAGAAAGGAACACGATGGAAAAGTTCACGCAGCACACCGGGATCGGCGTCCCGCTCCGGCGCAGCGCCGTCGACACGGACCAGATCATTCCGGCCGTCTACCTCAAGCGGATCACCCGCACGGGATTCGAGGACGCCCTCTTCGCCTCGTGGCGCAAAGACCCCTCCTTCGTCCTCAACAAGGAGGAGTACCGCCGGGGCTCGGTGCTGGTGGCAGGGCCCGACTTCGGCACCGGTTCCTCGCGCGAGCACGCGGTGTGGGCGCTCAAGGACTACGGCTTCCGCGCCGTCT
>NZ_DBHHEV010000034.1:0-22578 GCF_057238965.1 Peptidiphaga sp. | reverse complement strand
AGCGAAAACTCCGCACCGGGATCGCGTCGACCAGTGCGGAGCCTCGGCGCGCTCAAAGGGACTCGAACCCCCAACCTTCTGATCCCAAGTCAGATGCTCTATCCATTGACGCGTATCGCGCCCGCCGCTTGTCTTCACTAATCGCCGCGTAGGCCTGCGTGCACATTCTCTGCGCGTAGGCCTACTTTTCCGTATCGTCAATGACCCTTTTACCCCTATTAGACCTAATGACGGCAATGCTGTCATAAACCCCAATGCCGCTATTGACGGTATTCCCACATCGAAAGAGACAATATGATCATCTCGATATGCAATCAGAAGGGTGGCGTCGGTAAAACAGCCATCGCCACCGAACTTGCCCGCCATCTGACCTTGAACGGCCGCGCCGTGTTGCTTGTGGACATGGACCCCCAAGCCAGTGCCACATCGATTCTTGGTGTTGAGCGTGACGATCAAATGCCAACTGTCTATGACCTTTTGACGCCTGAACCACCCAGCCGGCAAACAATCCTCAAGACGGCGCTTTCTGCAAGCAGTGCTTGGGGATCGATTGCCTGCCTAACAGCGGAACGGGCATTGGCAGACGCCGAGTCTGATTCAACGATCGGACGCGAGATGCGATTGCGGCGCATTCTCACGGAAGTCGAAGACGACTACGACGACATTGTCATCGACTGCCCACCAGCGCTTGGTGCGCTGACTGCCAACGCACTAGTGGCTGCGAAACAAGTGCTTTTAGTCACCGAGCCGCGGGTCGAGTCCGCACAAGCGCTTGCGCAGGCCCTCCAAACGATCGCCAACGTCAAAGCGTTCTACAACCCGGACCTTTTGCCTGTCGGCATTCTCATTAACCGGGTCAGAAAAGGGCGCAAAGACCAAGCCCAGTGGGTCGGTCAGCTTCGCAAAATCTACCGGGACCTTGTCCTCGACGTCGAGATCCCCGAACGAGAAGCCCTCGCCAGAGGAGCCTCCGACAGTCTCCCCGTCGACCGGATCCCAGGGACAAGCGAACTTGTTGACCTCTTCGGCGTTCTGGCCCAAACATTGCTAGGAGGGCGAGGATGACCCGCTCTCTCAACGTTCCGGCGAACCTAGTCGGCGCTGCGATGTCTAAGCGGCGGAGCGCCGATCCGATCATCGCCGCTGACAATCAACCCGCACGACAGCCCTCTCGCCCTAAGAGAGGAAAAATCGCGGTCTACATGGACATCGATCAAATCGCGCGTGTCAGAGGTGCCTACGCCGCTCTTCCCGCCGCACAGCGCCCCCCGTCGCTGTCCCAATGGATTGCCGCCCTCGTTCTTGCAGAAACATCTGCAATTGAAAAGACTACGAACGTCGAGCCCCTTGGGCGTGGGCATCTGAGGAAGGGCGCTCCGTTCAAAACCTAAGATCGACACTTCCCAACTATCAAT
Organism: Peptidiphaga sp.; assembly: GCF_057238965.1. Classification (NCBI taxonomy): domain Bacteria; kingdom Bacillati; phylum Actinomycetota; class Actinomycetes; order Actinomycetales; family Actinomycetaceae; genus Peptidiphaga; species Peptidiphaga sp. The sequence goes on along the minus strand of NZ_DBHHEV010000034.1, from coordinate 21,163 downwards.
GAATGGGGGCAATGACGTCATTGCCCCCATTCACGTTGACGAGACTAAGGATTTGAATGGAATACGAATCACTTCTGGAACTTTGGATCGCAACCATGCGAGGAAGAGGGTTGTCCGAGAGAACAATCGCCGATCGGCGACGGATTCTCACCTCTTTCGCTCGAGCACTCGACATCGATCCTGCATCGGCCACGGAAGACAACGTCATCGTCTGGCTTTCACGCAACATCGCCCAAACAAGTCGCGAGCATTACTGGTCTACCCTGCGAGTCTGGTTTACCTGGCTTGAAGAACGAGAACTGCTCGACACCAACCCAACAGCAAAAATCGGAAGGCCCCGCACACCTTCGGGGCTCCCCAAACCCGCTTCCCGAGAACACATCAGACGAGTGCTCAAATCTGGCATTTGGAGGACAACGCGCACCAAAATCATTCTCGCAGTCTATGCAGGAATGCGCGTATCGGAGATAGCTGCTTTCCGCGGTGAATGCCTCGACCAAACGAGCGAGAAGATCCGAATCCTAGGCAAAGGAGGACGCGACGACATCCTCCCCGCGCACAGAGAAATCCTCGCTGAAAGTATCCACTACCCATCAACTGGATATTGGTTTCCCTCACCCAGCAACATTGACGGGCACGTGACCGGCAATTCCGTCAGCGCCGTCATATCCCGCGCGTTCGATCGCCTCGGTTTAGACGTGACCGCACACCAACTTCGACACTACTTCGCCACATCACTCCTGGAACAAGGAGTCGATAGCCGCATCGTTCAAACCCTCATGCGCCACTCATCCCTCGCAACGACGGGACGCTATCTAAAAGTCCTAGAACGACAACAAAGATCCGCTCTAGACTCCCTCGCAATCATTATGTAAAAAACGAACTGCCGGCGCGAGGCGTCAAATCAGCATTTCTGCGATAATCCATAGCTCTGGCGGGTAGACTAGACCATGGCTTCTTCAAGCTGGACCGAACCTTTCACATTCATTCCCAGTGCCAAGGTTTCGAGTTCAGGAAGGAGGTGGGGACGATGAGGAAGAAACGATCCTCATCGGGCGAGGAAAAAGCCCAGACACTGCGCACCATTCTCAAGATAGCGCAGCTCCAGGCTTTTGCCCTTGCCACCGCCACATTGGCGGTGCTTATCGCACTGCTTAAGTGACGGCCCACAGGTGGCTACTCGCGCCATTTGTCCGAGTAGCCACCTCCATTATCCACCTTCTTGCCCAAACGGACAAGGACAGGGGAGGAAACCGTGTTACGTCGTCGCGTTACTTCGACTTCTTCTTCCTCGATTCCGCAACGGTCGTATTCGGGTGAGCGTCGGCATGTCTCTTGGTGATAAACTCTCCGGTTACCGCCGAGCGATTCCGCTTGCCGTTACCCCCTTTTTTACCGGGGCTAGAGGTTGCCTGCTTAGGCGACATTGAGTCACCTCCTTTCAACTTGTCGTTTCGATGACGTGACAATGCTAAACGTAAACACAACATGTTGTGTCTGCAACACGCCGCACCTACAACATGTCGTGTTTATGCTTGTTGTTGAGTTTCGCAATTCTCAATTGAAACGGTCCAACCGTACAAGGGCACTCGTGCGGGCCGGAGTCTATCGAATCGGGCGTCTCCGATGAAGCCGATCGGATAGACTTGCCGATAAGGAAAGGATGTCTTATGCGAGAACAACTCAAGGTTGGAGCGGCCAAGATCGCGGCCGCTGTCCGGTGGGTTTTCCACATGCTTGGCCGGGGCGTGCGCGCCTATGGGCGGCTGTTGTGGAAGACGGTCAAGCTCGCCGTTGTTGTCGGGCTTGTGCTTGCGACGTTCGGGATGATTAACCAGCTGTCGATTGGAAACGTCGTCGGCGACAGCCGGAGGCGCTGAGAAGGCCGGCGGCCCGTCCCGTGCGGGTGTGCGCGACGTTCTTCGCGCACACCCGCTTTTCTTTGCTTTCCACCGTCATTGCCTGTAAGATGGAAAGCGAACGCCTTGAAAGAGGCGCTTACCTTTCATTGGCTAACTAGACAGCCAGTTAATTACATTCGCACTAAAGGCACGAATCGATTCTTCGGCGAAAAGCCAAAGGATGATGTGTCCGTTGCTTTTGATGGCGGTCCACATTCTGGCAAATGTGGACCGCCCTTTTTCGTCGGCGTTCGCCATATTTCTCCTTTCCATGAGTATTGTTTTATGTTCGGTTATCGAACATACGTCTAAGTGTAGCACAATGACATTCGAGGTCATGGTTTTTCGTTGTACAAGTCGTTTCCTTTTATATAGCCGTGATGGTATCAGGGTCGATTCCTCTCGCGTCGGCTGCAATATGAGTGAGGGCGTTGGTTCGTGCTGCGATGGACGAGGAGTGGTCACGTGCACGGCCTGGGTGCGTTCGGGTGTCCACATTCCAGGTGACCGTCTGTCAAGAAAGGAGACCTGGTCATGAATATTGAGGAACTCTACGAGCGGTTGGCGTCGGGGCCTCGGGAGGAGGCGCTGACGTTAGGGGTCAAGGGCCACGACGAGCGGGCCAATCGCGCTCGGGCCGAGCTTGCCGACGCGTTGCTGGCCGAGAAGGACAGGAACTATTGGTTCCGCACGAGGGTGTTTGCCCTCGAGAATGTCGCTGCGGCCAGAGGCGACTTGCAAATGGTCGTCAACGACCCGTCCCGCCGGTGGGATCTTCTGATGGAGATCGAGCAGGACATGTTCCCTGCCGCGCCGGTCGAGCCCACCACCCCTTCCCTCGAAGCGGAGGCCGAGTTCAAACGCTTAAAAGCGGCAGTCGTCGCCGACGCGCCGTGGCCGAAGTGGGCGCGGCAGGGGCTCGACACCTTGAAGGAACGACTTGAACCGTTGCTTCCCAACAGCGAGCTCACGCCTGAATACGTCGACGCGGCCGACAAGGTCGCGTTAGTCACCCGGGAAGGCGACGGGCTGATCGCCACGTTCGACCCTGTTTGGATGGCCGTCCAGTTTTACGGTTACAAGGTCGCAGGGAGGGAAAACCAAGTTTTTCTACAATCTTTAGACGAGGCCGTCAAGGAATTCCAAGACGAATGGCGGAAAGTCGACGGCAACCTTACCGTCTACACGCTCGACCACTGCCCGGCGTGTCAGATGACGCGGCGGCAGTTCGACAAAGCAGGGCTCACCTATATGGTTGTCGATTTGGCCGATGCCGAGCCCGAGCGCGCCGAGTTCGTCGAGCAGGGAATCCGTCAGGCTCCGGTGGTCGAGGTCGCCGGGCAAGAGCCCTATGGAGGGTTCAACCCGGCGAGGATCAAGGACATCATTGCGACGTTCCCGCCGATCGACGAGGCGGGACCGACGGCCGGGCGTGCGGGCGGCGGTCACCGCCCGAGGGCCGCACAGCACGACCAGGTTCAGGCGCGGGGGAGGGGCAGGTGAGCAAGCGGACTGTGGGCGCGGCGGCGTTGGCGGTCGCCGCGCTGCCTATGGGGATCTTGTTGTTCTCCGGTGGCGGCGCCGACGGGAAAAAGCCTCCCGTCCAGGAGATCAGCCAAGGCACCCCGGCGAACGTCCCTCCCCAGTATCTGGAGGCGGTCAAACGGGCGGGCTCGATCTGCCCGGAAATCACCCCGTCGATCATTGCCGCGCAGATCGACGCCGAATCGGGATGGAACCCGAAAGCCCGCTCGTCGGCCGGCGCACAGGGCATCGCTCAGTTCATCCCGTCGACGTGGAAAACGGCGGGAATGGACGGGGACGGGGACGGCAAAGCCGACATCTCCAACCCTGCCGACGCGATATGGTCGCAGGGCAATCTCATGTGTTCGAACGTCGCCGCCGTCGCCGGGCTGGCCAAGGGCGGGGGCGGGTCTTCGCCGGTGGTCCGCAAGGCTATGGCCAAGGTCGGCCAGAAAGGCTACAAGGGCAAGTGCGAGCAGTTCGTCCGTGAGGCCTTCGGATTTCCCGGCAGGTATGAGTCGGCGAACGCCGCCTGGCAGGCCGCCGGCGACAAACATCCCGGGGACACGAATCCGCCGGCGGGCGTGCCCGTGTTTTGGGACCTCATCGGGGGCGACAACGCCTCGTTCGATCATATTGCCCTGTCGATCGGGGGCGGAAAAGTCGTCTCGACCTCGGTCGGCCCCGGAGGCGCCGTCGGAGTCATCGCCATCAACGAATACACCGGCCTCGGAGCGAAATACCGAGGATGGGCCAGAATCTACCACGGACAGAACGTCCTGGCCCACGCCTCCCAGCAAACCGGCAAACAAAACGGGGACGTCGTCGATCTGGCCCTGGCGGGCTACAACGCCGGCACCGGCGCGGTCCAAAAATACAAGGGGATACCCCCGTACCCCGAAACCCGCAAGTACGTCGAGAAAATCAAGCGACTGGCATCGACGACGTACGCGCCGACGACGACAGACACGCAGGAGGCCGGATCGGGGTCGCCTGCCCCGGCCCAGTGGGCCCTCGCACATGCCGGCACGCCCTACCGCAGGCCAGGATGCAAGACAGGCTCATGCTACGACTGCTGCACCCTCGTGCAGGCAGCGTTCAAGAACACGCTCGGGATCGATCTGCCGATGTCGGTTCCCGGCGCTGCGGCGGCGGACCGCAAATGCGAGAACGCCATGCTTGTGCGCGCGAAAGAGTACGGCGGGGCCTACGTGCCCGCCACACTCGAGTCTCTCAAGCCCGGCGACATTGTGTTTTTCCAAGCCAAGAACACGCCAGCAAGCGTCGACAAGGTCACGCACGTGGCCATCTACACCGGCAACGGCAAAATCGTCGACGCCATCCCAGGAGGCGGGGTCGGCGAACGGCCCCTGTCCTATTACGCTAAAACCGACGCGCTGCTTCCACAGGCCGTGCGGGTGACGAAAGGATGACCATGAAGTCGAGAACGGCTGCGGCGGCGATCGCCGCCGCTGTGCTGGCGGGCGCCTGCTCAACGTCCGAGAAAGCCACGCCCGCCCCCCAAGACGAGGTTCCCTCGCCGACCTCGCCGGCGGTCTCCCGGTGCCGCACACCCACAGGAGTCGACTCCTCGGACGCCGACGCGGTCGCCGACGCCGCCGCAGCTGTGATGGCCTGCCACGACACGCGCTCGGACGCCTCCCCGCTGGACGCGATCCGGCGCGCACGTCGATGGCTGGCGCCAACGCTCGTGCCCGACCCCGGCGCCCAGACCCGCACCGACAACGCATGGGCCGAATGGGCCAAAGCCAAAGCCTGGACCCCCGCGACAGTCGAGCGCATCGACCTACAGCAGGCCCCCGACTACGCCTCAGGCGCCGTCTCCCTCGCCCGACAAACAAACGCCACACCCACCGGCCCCGACGGTCGCCGCCGCATCGGACCCGACGTCAAAACACAATGGATCCTCACACTCGAAAAACGCGGATCCGCATGGACGGTCACGTCAATCGAACAAAACTAGGCAGCAATAGCGTGGGCCCCCTCCCAAACTGGGAGGGGGCCCACGCTATTGCTGCCGCGTTTACTTGTTGCGCGGATTATCGCATGCAGGCGCGGGCGGCTGTTTTCAGGCGTCTCCACACATTGTCTTTTTCTCTTTTTCCGTAACTGGTTTCCGGCGGCCAGATGGGGCCGATGGCGTCGCCTGTCCATCGCGGGACGAGGTGGACATGCAGGTGGCCGACGGTCTGTGTGGCAACGTGGCCGTTGGACTGGATCACGTTCAGGCCCTCGGGCGCGAGGGCCTGTTTGATGGCTGAAGCGAGGTTGACGCTCGCTTCGCCGAGGCGTGCGGCGAGCTCGCCGGGCAGGCTCCAGATGTCCGGCACGTGCCGTCTCGGAATTAAAAGTGTATGCCCCAAAGTGGCCGGCTCGGTGGGGAAGAACGCAACCGTGTGTTCATCCCGCCAGACCTCGCGCACGTTTTGGTCCTTGTGGTCGACGATTGCGCAGAACGGGCAGGAAGGGTCGATGTTGATGTTTTTCATTTTGTTTTCCTTTCGGTGACAGTCTGCTACGTGTCAGCAGGAGTTCGGCCCGTGCCGGGGGAACAATCCGTCCACGGGCATTGTGGTTCGGGTGTGGTGGTGTGTTCTGCAGGGGTCTTTCCGCCACCCCGGCGGCGGAAAGGCCATTCCATTCCACGCCTCGGGGGCGGCGCGCCCCCGAGGCGTTTTATTCGCGGGGTTCGTCAGCTGCCGGCGCGCGGTCGGCTTTGGGCTGGGTGCGGGTGGCGGGTCGTCGGCGTCGTGTGGGTTTGTCGGGCGGTGTGACGCCTGCTGCGGTGAGTTCTTTTGTGGTCCAGCCTGCGGCGAGGGCGTTTTTGTAGGCGTGGGCGAACGCGGCGCGGGCGGCGTCGAGGGCGATGGCGGCGTCGGCAAGCGTGTCGAGTGTGTCGCGCCGTTTGGACAGGGTTGCGGACAGCGCGTCGACGATGTGGGCGCGGTCAAGGTCGCGGTCGGAATTCATGGTGTTTCTCCTTTTTGGTCGGCGGGTGTGCCGCGGGTTTGGGCACGCTGTGAATGTGGCGGGTGCCGTGCACGGGCACGTTCTGCGTGTACGTCGTGCGTTTCGGGGTGTGCGTGTCCCTGTTTGTCTTCGCGGCTCCACATCCGGCGGCCGGATGTGGAGCAAGCTAGTGATTTGTATATACAAATCAGGCTTGTTTCGGCTATACTGGCCGAAAAGGGGGTCCCGCAGAGTATCTGCGGGTCGCTGCGCTGGCGAAGGAGAGGGGTGGCCTGTGGCGCACCGTGAGGAGGAAACGGGGCGGCGGTCTGTGCGCAAGTCTGCGACGGCCGCGCCGGGGGATTCGCGGCGGTTGTTCAGTTTGAGGTTGAAGGCCTCGGAGTATGAGCGGCTGCGGTTTTTGGCGCGGTCGAAGGGCGTGTCGATGGCGCGTTATTTGACAGCGCAGGGCCTTACGCCGCCTGTCGAGCAGGTCAATCCGGAGCAGCTGCGCGAGCTGCTGGGCTTGCTTCGGGTGTTGTGCCGTCAGTTCCAAGGCGAGGCGACGAACATCAACCAGATCGCGCACTGGGCGAACGCCAGCCGGCGCTTTCCGGCTGAGGCTGAGCAGGTCGCGCGCGAGTTGCGTCGGCAGGTCGATGCGCTGTGCGAGGTGCGCGCAAAGGTCAGTGATTTGTTGTGATGCCGAACATCACCCGCGGCGGGAACGCGCGCGGGCTCATGGTCTATCTTCTCGGGCCCGGCCGGGCCAACGAGCACACCGACCAGCACATTCTTGCGGGCACCGAGGACATCGCCGGCCCCGACTTTTTCGGAGGCCGGACGCTGACGCATGACGAGGCGCTGCGCGCCGGGCGGCGACTTGATTTGGACCGGCTCGAGCACGGCACCGAAGTCATTTCGACGCGCACTCGGTGGGACTACGAGGCGCAGGAGATGGCCTCGGCCGGGCGGGGCCCGGCGCACGTGTGGCATTGCTCGTTGACGCTGCATCCGGACGAGGGCGCGCTGTCGGACAAGACATGGGCGAAGATCGCCGAAGACTTCGTCGACGAGATGGGATTCACCGCCTCGTCTGGCAAAGCGGCCTGCCGGTGGGTCGCCGTCCGCCACGGGGTCAACGCCGGCGGCGGCGACCACATCCACATCGCCGTCAACCTTGTCCGCGAAGACGGAACGAAGGCCTCGGTGTGGCGAGACTGGCCGCGCGCCCAGGCGGCCTGCAACACGCTCGAACACCGCTACGGCCTGGCCGTGGTCGAGTCACGCGAACACCAGCGCGGCTCGCGCGGAGACAGCCCGGCCGAGCAGGCCGCCGCCCGCCGGGACGGACAGGCGCTGACCGACCGGGCACGCCTGGAGATCGCGCTGCGCGCGGCCGCGTCGGGGGCGCGCACCGAGTCCGAATTCCTTCTCGCGTTGCGCGGGGCCGGGGTGCTGGTCCGGCCGCGTTATGCGAAAGGCACGCGCGAGCACGTCGACGGCTTCTCGGTGGCGGTGCGCCCGCCGGAGGGGGCCCGGCCGACCTGGATCGGCGCCTACTACGTCGCCCGCGATCTGAGCCTGCGCCGCCTGCGCACCGGATGGGCCGACGTCTCCGGCGAGCGGCGCAAGGCCCTGGCCCTGTGGGCCCCGCAGCACCACCGTCGGCAGGACAGGCCGTGGGTCTCACGCGAGGAATGGGCCGGGCGGCAGAAAGAGATGTGGAAGGCCATGGCGGCGGCTGTGGACGAGTCTCTGGCCCGCCTCGACGCGGTCCCGGTCGGCGACGACGAGTCCCTGGCGGCCTGCGCCCGGGACGCCGCCGGGGTCTTTGCTTCCCTGTCCGCCCGCTACGACGGGTGCCACCCGCATTCGTTCGCGCTGGCCGGCGCGGCACGGTCCATCGGCCGCCTCGCCCAACGCAAACCCCCGCCGGTCAGGCGCACCCGGCCGCCGTCCCAGGCCAGGGCGGCATTCGCCCAGGCCGCGCTGGGCCCGTCGCCTCTGACCTCCGACAGGTCCGAGCACGTCTGGCAGGCCGCGGCGCGTTTGGTGGGTGCCTTGGCAGAGACTCTTCGTCTGCACGGGCAGATCGTCACCGCCCGCCGTGTGCGCGCCGACGCCGAGCGGGCCCTGGCCGTCCTCCAGCCGCGGCCTGTGGCTCAGCGGCTCGTCGAGGTCACGTTCCCGTCCCCGCCTGACGTGCCCCCGCCTCCCTGCGCGGAAAGCGCCGAGAGGCAATCGCCTGCGTCGCGAACGGGGAGGTCCGGGGCGGAGTTGGCCCAATCGCTCCTAGCGGCGTCCTTTGGCCCCATGCCCGGAACTTCGGAGCCGCTGACGGCGGCCACGCGCGACGAAGCCGAATCCCGGCCTCGCCGGCGACGGCGAAAGCGCATTGATCCGGGAAAGGACCACGGGCGCAATCGATAGACCCTAGTAGCGGTCATAAGCCCATACTTTTAGGATTGCCGCTAACAGTCCTGTCTGCGTAGAGGCATGCGTCTGCGTCGCGTTTTGACGGCTGATCATTCTGGCTTCGATTCTTCGGCAATTTCGCGTTCTTCGTCGACGACGATCGATTGCACAAGGGCGGCGATCGCCTGCACGTGGGCGTTGAGTTTGTCTCTGCCATATGGGGTTAGTCCTGCTGTGTGCATGACGATGTTGCGCAGGTAACGCACGAGATCTTTCTGGGCCTCCAGAGGGCTGCGTCCGTTGGGCGGTTCGTGTCCTTTTTCAACGGTTTTGAGGAGTTCGGCGACGCCCAGGTACCACAGGTCTTCTTCATGTGAACGACAAGGTTCGGCCAACCCAGATCTTTCGAGATCCCTCTCTGCATTTTCGCGGAAGTTATCTGCAGTCTTTCTGTCGCTATTGGAGGGTTTCATATGATATTGCTGGGCTGTAAGGCGCATGAGGTTTTCGAGAGTGTAGAGGCGTCCGTAGTCGTCGAGAACGTCCTTAAGTCCGTCTGTGGCCTCTGTGAGCAGTCGATCGAAGACGTCTTGTGGCTTTTTCAGGTTCGCGTCGGGGAACAGCTCGTCCACTTCCTCGTCGACGAGTTTCTGGGCCGCCCGCTTTTTCCTGCTCATACGTTTGTTCTCATCATCACCGTCTTCGCGATCCATGAGGCGCCACCTGTCCCATTCGTCGAAGATTTGCTTATTCAGCGTGTCTGCGAGGTAGTCAAGCAATTGGGCGAAGGCCTTGTTGTCTTCCATGACGGCTTCGCGGCTTGAAGTGAAAGGATCCTTCGTCGATGAGTCGAGCTCGTCGTAATGAATCTGACCGTAAACGTACTGTGCTGGCACCCGAGCGCTGGGGCGTTCGGAGAGGATGTCTCGTTGCCGCAAGCGGCCGTTGACGAACAGATCGATGCCGATCTTCTGTTTGGCCCCCATGATGATGCGGTCACGCGGCTTTCGGACGGTTGCCAGAAATCCCTTCACTCCCTTGGGCGGATTGAACGTCGTCTTTCGGTCGTCGGGCACCTTGAGCAGCTTGAGGAAGGGATCGTCGAAATCCTCCCCGAGCTTCCACAAGTACTGGGTCTTTTCCGCCAGATCTTTGGCGTCGCCGATTGTAATCTCGTCTCCGTTGTAGTGGATAGAGAAATCTGAATCAATGAGGGTGAATCGAAAGTAGAGCGCGAGGCTTTTTCTCAGCGTTTCATCGGTCGAGTTGGGCATCCGCACCTTGTCGAACACCAGAGCAGTCCCTTGTTTTTGACCGTTGAGGAGTTTGAGAGTCTCACTGCTGGGCGCGGCAAGGCGGACTTCTTGGGTGACCTTGTCTTCATCGATCGCCTTGTCAATCTCACGGTTGTCGATGACGCATCCATCAGGCGAGCTCGTCTGGGGCCGGGAGACGACCGTGACCGTGTCGGCGCACGAAAGAAGGGCAAGCTTGCCGATGCCCTTGGCTCCAATGAAGGGCCTGCGGCGCCGAGACGTCTCGGTGGCGCCGTCTTTGCGTTTGGAGTAGCCGATCTTGAGAAACTTGTTCTGGAGATCGTCACGGCTCATGCCGGTGCCGTCGTCCCGGATGGTCATGACTCCCCGAGTGCGATCAATATCGATCCAGACATTGGTCGCGTCGGCGTCCCAGGCGTTGGAGACTGCTTCGCCGATGACCGTGATGAAGTTGCGGTAGAGCTGGCGCCCCAGATGGTTCAAAACAGTCAGAGAAAACTCAAAAGTTAACGGGCTGGACATCGTTGTGATTCCCATTTCTATCTAGGAAGAGGTGAGTGCGTTCTCAGTCTAGCCAGCTCTGTGGGTCGCCGCATCCATGATCGCCCGGCCGACCAGTGCCCCTAAGGTTGGGGGCACGGCGTTGCCGATCATCCTGCCCAGGATCGCGAAATAGGCGGGCTCGCCAGGGGGAAGGAACTGGTAATTCTCGGGGAATCCCTGCAACAGGGCGGCTTCGCGCGGGGTGATCGTGCGCATCTGCTCGGGATGCCCGAAACGGCCCGAGCCGTAATTGTGGAACTGGGTCGTGATCGTCGGGGACGGCGCGTCCCATTCCATGACCCCGTAAAACGACTGAAAACTCGACCCGCTCGCCCGCCGGTGGCACGGGGCGCGCAGCTCGTCGGGCCAGTCCCTCCACGACCCGCCCGGACGGGACGCCGCCCGCCGCTTCAGGTTGATCTCGGTCAGCCCCCGCGCGCAGTGCAGGGGATCGTTCGGATCGGCCTGCCCGGCAGCCACGGCCGGCAGACCCCCGATCGCCTCGCGCACTGTGGCCACTGTACCGGCCGGCGCCGTCCGATCCGGGATCGAGACGAACCCGTCCAGCGAGGCGGTCAGCACCAGACGCCGACGCGTCTGAGGCAGGCCGTGGTCGGTTCCCCGCACAACCTTGTAGTCGATGAAATACCCCGTCTTGGCCAGCTCTCCGAGGAACCTGTTGAACACGGGGGAGGACTTGAGCGGGGCGACGTTTTCCATCGTCACGAAGTCCGGGCGCGACTCATTGACCAGGCGAGCGAACTCCAACAACAAGTCCCATGACTCGTGTGATTTCGAATCGGCCCCTCGCCTCTGAGAGGAAAACGGCTGACACGGTGCGCACCCGGCCAGCAAACGCCGCCCATCCCGCCCCTCCCACAGCCGAACAATGTCTTCACCGGTGATCTCGCGGACCGACTCGCGGACGAAACGCGCCCCGATGTTGTGCTCGTAAGGCCACTGACAGGCCGGATCGACGTCAATCCCGGCGACGACGTCAACGCCCGCCTGCTTCAACCCACACGACAAACCGCCAGCCCCGCAGAACAAATCGACCGCCACAACACCATTAGCCATAAAGCCAAGCATATGCGACTTTCCAACCGACGTCGAGCACCTGTGGAAGCAACGATTACGGCAGGCTCGGTGTCAGACGCCGGCGAGGGTGGGCGGGGGCGGGGCGACGGGGAGGGTCATGTCTGTCTCGGGCTTGGGCCGGTGCCGTTCGGGGTCGCAGCCTTTGAAGGGTCCGTCGGGGTCGAGAAGTTCGCGCATCATGGGGTCGGCCACTTCCGTGAACCATGCGGCGATGCCTAGGGCGGCGTCGTCTTGGCGCATGTGTTCCCATGCCCGCCACATTCCTTCGATGCGCACGACGGCTTCGGGGTGGTCCCACCAGTGTGGGCACCACACGTGGCGGGTTCCGAGCCTGCGCGAATAGATGACCGAGAGGTAGTCTTCGACCCATGCCGAGGCGCAGGGGTAGAGGGTCGCGGTCATCGGGCTTTGCCTGCTTTCTTGTCGGCGGCGCGGTTTTTTGTTGTGGACCGTCCACGTTTGTTCGTCTTGCGCGCCCGGGCGCGCCCGGCGGGGGCGGGGAAGGAGACTTCGCGGGCTTCGATCCCGGCGTCGGCCTCGGGGTCGCCTGTTTGGGCGCGGGCGGCCCGTGCGCGGGCCGCTGTCAGGGTGTCTTCGGCCCGGGAGCGGGCTGTTCTGGCCGTTTCCGCCTCGGATTGGGCTGTTGGGTCTCCGTCTGCCACGCGGGTGTCGGCCTCGTCTTGGCGGGCGACGGCGGCGTCCCGGTCGGCTCGGGCGCGGGCGAGGACCTCGTCGGCCTGGCCTTGGGCATCGGGGCCGGCCTGGGAGGCGGAGGCTTCTCGCAGGCGTGCGATGAGCTTCTCGCGCGTCTGTCCGGGAAGGCTGGTGTTGGTTTGTAGCGAGGAGATGACCTCTTCAGAGTCGAGGTCGGCCTGACGGAGGGCGATCTGTTCGCGCAGTGCCTCGGGCGGGTCGGGTTTCTCCCCGTCGACGAGCGTCATCTTGTCGGCGTCGGCGATCTCCTCGTCCGGGGCCGCCAGGGCGTCGCGCCAATCCGGCTCGGTTATATCGATGTCCCATCGCTCTTTGATTTCCCGGCGGGCCCGTGTCTGGACGGCCTCGGCCATCGGGTCGGCTTCGGCGAACCGCTCGGCGACGCCGAGCATGTGCACGGCGTCTTCCAACTCGGCTTCTTTCCACCAGCGGTCGCGCAGGCCTTCGGACAGGTACGGGCGGGCCGTCGACACCGCTGTTTGCATCCGGTATTGCTCGCTGCGCGCAGCTTCCTGCTCGCTTGCAAGGACGCGCTGGTCGCGCCATCGTTTGGCCTCGGCCACCTGTTGGACCAAACGCACGGCGTGCGCGATCTTCTGACCGACGTCGTCGAAGATATCGTCGTTGACCGACATTGTGTTTCTCCTTCACTCGTGGGGGTCTATTTGCTGTAGACGGCGATCGACTCTTCGACCGCCGCCCGTTGGTCCGTGGCGAACCACGGAATGATTTCGATCAGGACGGGTCTTGATTGGGTGGCGATGAGCCACGCCCGCCCCTTGGGCAGCGAGGCGAGCTCGTCGACCGAGGCGATCGGGCGTTCTTGGCCTTCGGCGGTCACCGACGTCGACCTGGCGCCGTGCGAGATCGAGGTTGAGACTTGGTCGGGGCGTTGGACGCCGATGAGCTTCGAGATGCGCTCAAGCTGGTCGGTTTCTTTGACTCCTCCGGCGTAGACGGTTGTGTTGGAGGCCGAGAAGAGTTTGGACATGCCGGTCTCTCCCCACACGTCGATGCCTTGGGACCAGGATTGGAGGATCGTCTGCGGGCAGATTCCGCGGGAGCCCAAATGCGAATACAGCTTGGGAAGCTCTTGCCAGGGGCAGACGTTGGCGGCCTCGTCAAGGACGACCATCATCGGGACAGCGAGGCGCCCGCCGTTGGCTTCGGCGCAGTACTCGGCGGCCAGGCAGGTCACGGCCGGCAGCGCCGAGACGAGAGGGGTGGCCTCGGTCGAATCGGCCGAGAGGGAATACAGGGTTTGCCGGGATTGGACGAAGACGGCCGGGTCGAATGCTTGTCGTGTTTTGCCGGGCGTCCACCACGCCTGTATTGCCGGGTCGGCCACCCATCCCAGCCCCATCCGGGCTGAGGCCCACACGCCTCCTTTTGTGTCCGCCGGCAGATCGAGCGCCCCTTGCAGTTCTGAGGCCGAGCTGGCCAGCCCGTGGGCGCGCAGGATGTCGACTGGGTCGACGTCGGTCTCTTTGGCCGCCCACCGGTGCACGTCGGCCATGGACTTGCCGTCTAATGCGGCGGCGGCTAAGAGGTGGGAGCGGACCATGTCGCCGCCGCCGTCCCAAAACGGGTGGTAGGACGAGGCCGCGGCTTTGCCGCCTGTGGCGCGGGCCGCGTCGCCGAAAATGCGCGAGAGCGTGCGCGCCCGGGCCACGATCGATCCGTTGAACCCGTCCGACGTCAGGTAGGTCAGCGGGTTCCAGTAGAATTCCGGCGGGCGTTTGGTGATTCCGCACGGGTCGAAGACCCAGGCGGGCTCGCCCGTGGCCCGTTCGCGCACCAGACGCGTCGCGTCGACCAGATCCCGTTTGTTCGAGGTGGCCAGCACCGCCCCGGGGCCCGACAAAACAAACGGGACAGCGAACCCGACTGTCTTGCCGGTCCGGGGCCCGGCGATGATCGTCCCGACGCTTTCCCAGTCCCCGTAGAGTTTTTCGCCTCCGGCCACGGCCCGCCCCAACGGGTATCCCGGATGCTTCGCCGGGTCCAGGCCGAAGGCTCGGGCTTTGTCGGCGACCGCGCGGGCGCGGACCGACAGGGAGGCTTTTTTGCCGCCTGTCAGGCGGGCTTTGGAGTCTCCTCTGGCTCGTCGGGCGCGTCGGCGGATCTGCCAGAGCGCTGCGGCGGCAAGGGGCAGGACGATTCCTGCCATCGCCGCCGCTGTGGCCGCCCACCCTCGAGCCGGCATCCGCGTCTGGCCCGAGGCGAGGTGGAGAATCAGCGCCGCCGGGTTCCAGGACGCCCCGTCGACGCCGGAGACGGCCAAGCCGACGTGGAAAGCGGCCGAGGCCGCGGCGCCGGCCGCGACGATCCCTGCCAGCGCGAAGGCGCCGGCCTGGTCTTTGCGCATGTCATTTCCACCTTTTGTTCGTGTCGTTGACCGACAGTTCGGAGTCGGTCAACGTGGCCTTGACCGGTATTCCCGGCCGGCCCCCTACTTTGATCAAGAATTTGCCCACCCCGGGAGGCTTGCTTTCTTTGCCGGCGGTCACGTCCCAGGCCGGAGGGTCTTGCCAGGAGGCGAGCATGTCCTGCTCGGCCTGGGACAAGGAGACCGCTTTGGTCAGTGACGACATTTCGGACATCGGCAGGCCGCCGGCGACCACCGCCCCGGCCCGCTCGACGAATCCGCGGGCTTTGGCCCTGTCTTCCTCGCTGGCCAAGGCCTCCAAATCCTTCATCGTATGGGTGACCATGACCTGTCCGGTGCCCGTCGTCCGGTTCAATCGCGTGATGGCGTCGAACCGATCGACCATCCCCGCTCCGGCGCGCAGGGCGCGCCAGATCTCGTCCATGACGATGAGGAAATGGCGCCGTGCGGCCAGTCCGGCGTCGGCCAGGGCGTTGGCCACGTTGATCTGCCCGAACCCGTAGGACCAACAGCACAGCAAGGCCGCGGCCTCGAGGGATTTGTCGTTCTCGTTGATCGAGGACACGTCGAAGACGACGGGGCGGTCGAGGTCCATCGGCACCGTCGTCTGGCCGGAGAAGACGTCGCCGAACCGTCCCGAGACTATCGACATCAACGTCGCCTCGAGGCTTTCGGTGATGTCCTGGTACCTGTCGAGGTCGCCGCGGTCGATCGCGACCTGCCGGACCGGCTCGGGCGCCTGGCGGATGACGTCGAGGACGTCGCCGATGACCGGCGTGCGGCTCACATTTGTGTCTAACACCAGAAGGCACCGGTCGAGGATGGCGTCTTCGCGGTCGCTTGGCGGGGCGTTGCGGGCCAGTTGGACAAGAGAGGACATCATGGTCAGGCGGCGGCCGTGGGCGTCTTCGACCAGCTCTTTGCGCAGGGCCCGCCCGATGCTTCTTTTGCCGATCACCCGTCCCACGTCCCCGGCGTCCAAGGGGTTGATCGTGCCCCGGCCGCGCCCGATCTCGATGACTTGCCCGCCCAAGGCGCGGACGAGGTCGACGTAGTCGGGTTTGAGGTCTCCGAGGATCATCGAATGCACGCCCCTGGCGGCCAGGCCCATGATCAAGTGCCGGACCGAGGAGGATTTGCCCAGCCCGGGCAGACCGAGGACGAACGCTGAAGGGTTGGCGATCAGCTGGGCCTCGGAAAACCACGAAAGCGGATCGAAACAGACCGTGTTGC
Organism: Peptidiphaga sp.; assembly: GCF_057238965.1. Taxonomy (NCBI): domain Bacteria; kingdom Bacillati; phylum Actinomycetota; class Actinomycetes; order Actinomycetales; family Actinomycetaceae; genus Peptidiphaga; species Peptidiphaga sp. The sequence continues at coordinate 5,096 of NZ_DBHHEV010000034.1, read as the reverse complement.
CGGTCATCAGGTGCCGGCCGAACGGCACGCCCACCATCGGCGTGCCCACCCCGACCGAGAACGGCCACAGCCCGCACACCTGTTTCGAGGTTCCGCGCCATTCTTGGGGGATCGGCACGCCGAGCACGCCCCCGCCCCCGCGTTTGTCCCACCCGGTCACCGGCGAGGGGACCAGCCTGCGCAGACGATCGGACAGGCCCATCACAACGCCTCCCTGACTCGCTCGGACACACGTGAATGCAGCATCGGGACGACGCCTACCGGCAGGCCGACCGCGAACGCCGCGTCCTGGGCCCCGTAGGCGGGGCGGATCCTGATCCGCACCGAGGCGGCCAACGCCTCGACGGTGGCCTTGATGTCGGCAAGCTCGCTTGAGGACGTGCCCGTCGCGGTCACAACCATCCCGAAGTTTTCCAGCCCCGCCCCCTGGGCTTCCTCTCTGGAGGTGCGCACCGCCTGGGCGTAGGCGACCTTGGCCCGCTCGGTGGGCCGGCGCATGTTGCCCAGGCGCGCCGAGGCGTCGTTGACGTCTCGATCGACGATGTCGGCGGCCCGGGCGACGTCGATCGGCCGATACAACAAGGCCACGCGCTTGCGAGCCACACGCTGATTGGGCTCGAGCAGGCGCGTCAGCAGGTTGGACTGGACCTGGCCTGTCGGGGCGCCTGTCATCATCCACGTTATCGACACGCCCGAATCGTGGACATACCTGTCACGCAAGGCGTCGGCGCCGGCCGGGCCGGCCTCGGCCCACTCGACCCGCGCCGTCTGCCCGGCCAGCGCCGCTTCGTCGAACAGCGCCTGAGCGGCCGGATCGTAGGCCACGCGCACGATCCGGGCGATCTCTTCAGCCCCGACAGGGCGGACGGTCCCGGCCCCGGTCCCCGACAGCGCGCCGGTCAGCCCCGGAATGCGCGTGGCGACCTCCCGGCCGAACTCCTCCAAACTCCGGCGGGCCCCTCCGAGGCGGTAGACCGTCGCGGCGGTGAACGTCAACGTGATGTAGCAGGACACCGCCGCCGACCCGACCGGGTAGACCGCTTGAATCTCGTCCATCACCCGTTTGGCCAGCTCCGGGGCGCGGGCATCGATGTGAGAATGGATTTCTTGGCGCAGGCGCGTCCCCGAGTCGGGAATCGTCTCGACGACCACCGACGCGCCGACCAAGCCCGGCTCTCCGCTCAGCGCCGCCAGCCAATGCCCCCACCGGGCCACCTGCACATCGATTTGGTACTGGTCGACGAGCGCGTCCCCGTCCGGCTGGACGGCCAAGACCACCGCATAGGTCGAGACCGCCGGGTGGGCGATCACCGCGAACGGCCGGCCCCACGAATCGACGAACTCGGACACCCGGGTGGCCGACAGCACCCCGGGAAGCTGACAGGTTCCCGTGGGGACCACGCCGGCCGGACCCGACCTGTATACCGTCAGCCCCCGCCGTCTGGCTCTCCGAAACATCACTCTCTCTCCTATCCTGTGCAGACGGGTCAACCCGTGCCCGTCTTTGCGAATGAGGGAAAACAAAACCGCGCCAGAGACAACAGCGGTGACAAACGCCGGGACAAGCCCGCCGACCATGTTCGCGATCAACGTCGCCACCAGCGCCGCAAAGAGAACGAACGTCGCCGCCGCCGACAGTTTGCCCAAACCGGCCCTCGACGGCTGACGCCAATTCCCGTAAAAGACCGTCTCCGACTCTTCTGCCGCGCTCATGCCGTCTCTCCCGTCTGACTCTCGGCCAGCCCTTTGGCGCCGGAGGCGACCTGGCCGGCAGCCTGGAGGGCTGCCGTCGCCCCTGCCGTTGCCGCGGCTCCGCCGGCCGTCCCCGCCGCGCCGGCCGCCCCGGAGGCGGCTCCGCCGCCTGCCCCGGACGTCGAGCCCGCCGACTGACCGGACGCACCGCCCGGAACTCCTGCCGGCCCGGCCTGCCCGCCGCTTGAGCCTCCCCCTCCTCCGTCGGCGCCGGCCGGGCCCGCCCCGCCCGCCAGGCCGTTTCCTCCGTCGGCGCCGGCCGAACCTGCCGTCCCGGCCGCCCCGGAGGCGTTTCCGCCTGGAACAGAACGGGCGCCGGAGGCGACCACCATCGCCCCGGCCCCGCCCGCGGCGGCCGCCAGGCCCGCCCCGGACCCCGACGACAAGGCCCCGGCGGCCGGAATGATGAACTTGATGATCGCGCTCAACGCGAACACGGCCAGCAAAATGAAGATCAGCCCTTGCAAGAATCCTTGAAGGTTGGCCATCATGTCGGCCCGCATGTTCTCAAAATCGTCGGGGTGGTCCTCGATGCACGAGGAGTAGTCCTCTGGTTTGGGATCGTCAATATCGCAGACTTCTTTTATCTTTTCTTTGATCGTCTTGACGTTCACCCCGGAGGTATTCATCATCCGAATCCCGAAGGAGAAAATGATCGCCACCGCGGGCTTGTACGCCACAAAAGCGATAATCCAGCCCAGCGACTTGCGGAACCAGTTCTTTCCCCACTCCGTGTTGGTCGCCGAGGCCGACAAGGGAAAAACCCCGGCCATCAACAGGAGGAACACCCCGCGCACCATCAGCAGGCACACCTGGATCAGCCCGCCGATGATCGAGAGCAGGCCAAGGACGATGATCAAGAACGCCCCCAACACGCCGGTCTGGGACAAGAACAGCGTCATATTCGCCGCCAGCGTGGACATGCCCCCCGATTTTTCCAACAGCCACGACGCATACGCGTCGGCGGCGCTGGTGGCCAGGTCAATGGCCGTCACCCCGGCCGCTGCCACCAGCACCAACCTGGCCAACGACGCCCCCAGCTCCACGAGAGGCTGGCCCCGTTGCTGCCAGATCATCATCGCCGCCGCGATAAAGATCGACAACAACGCCAAAATCGCCGACACGTACTGCAAGCGCCCCTGCAACCACTCGACAGAGGCATTGCCTTTGACATCGACCGGATTGACCGCGACGATCGCTTTGGCCATGAAACTCAAAACCGATTCGGTCGCCGTCGCCACAGCAGAGGCGACCGAATCGACCACGGACTCTCCCACGGCCTTCACACCCTCGCCGAGCCAGCCCTTGGTCCAACACAACGGAGAAATCCCGCACTCACTGAACGACGGCATTCTTCTTCTCCTTTCTAGAATCCCCACGCAGTGAACCCGCTCCGGGCCAGCGAGGCCACAGGAGCCATTTCCCACCCGGCGTCCCGGTCCATCGGCGCGATCTTCCAATCGCGTCCGGTCCACACCGCCGTCAGCGTCCAGCCGACGACCACCCCGGGCCGGGCGGGAAACTCGATCGCCACCGTCACCCGAATCTCCCGGGCCTTCGACGTGGTGAGGACCTTGAACCCTTTGACCGCCGCCTGGCCCGTCGCCGGCTGAGCCCGTCGACGCGCGTCGGCGGCCATGACGTCCGTCTCCCGTCCCGGAACCTGGAGCGCGGACACCGCTTCAGGCAGACTCGACCCGCCCCGGGTCACCAGCGACGCGTAATTCACCGCCGCCAGAACGGCGCCTTTCGGAGCGAAGACGTACCCGACCGGAATGCCTTCGTCGGTGACACGGCACGGTCCGACGCCCTCCAACTCGGCGATCGCCGCCCCCGACGGCAGAGTCCGCCGATGCGCCGGGAAACTCGAATCGGGCTTGTCGAAGTCTTTCGTCACCTGCCCGCACACCGACGCATACGGCCCCCTCGAAGACGACGGCGACGGGCCAGGCAAGGCCTTCTCGGCGCTCTTGTCGTCGACGGCCGCCCACAGGGAGAGGACCAGCCCCACCACGACGATCACCGCCAAGGCCGCCGCCCCGAAGACCACTCGCGCGCTCCACTCGACAGCCCCGCCCGCAGCGTCCTCGCCCGAGGCCCGGTCTTTGCCCTGTCTCACACGATCACCCCCACGATTGCGCTGGCGGCCGAGACCAAAATCAGGCCGCCGAGAACGTAGGCGAGCTTCGACGTGGCGTTCGACCCCTCCCCGCGATCGTTGCGGAACATCATGTAACACGCCACCGCAAGGATTCCGACGATCCCCATGACGGTCACCGTCCAGGAAACCCAGCCCACGATCTTGAGAATCTTCTCCGCCCCCGGAGGAGCCGCCGGCTTGACGGGCGGGGCCTTCGTCACGATGGACCAGACGAAATTACTCAACATGCGCATTCCTTTCTCTCTCACGCACGCCATCAAGGCCGACGATTTCGTCGGCCACCCGCGCCACCGACGCGGGAAGCTTGCTCGGCCAGCGACCGGACTGACGCAGCCCTTCCACCCACGGCAAACGCCAACAGCGCGGGTAGGCGCCCGCAACCGCATCGGCCGCCTCGGCCAACGCCCGCGGCAAACGCCGACCCGGAGCATCGGCCACCAACACGACCCCCACAACCTCCACGCCACGCACGCGCCCGGAATAAAAACGCATCGCCGCATCCCGGGCGGCCTCCAGCCCGAGGGCATTCGTCCGCGCGCAGACCACCACCGCGTTCGCCCGCGACGCCGAGCACGGCCAGCGCCGCCCCGCATCGACGCACCCGGTCAACGCCGCCAACGTCGAGGCGCCCGCACCTCCATGGGCTGCCACCACGTGAATTCCGGGGCGCCACACCGCCGCGGCGACCCCGATCGTCCCCGGCCCCGCCGGCCGGATCCCCGGATCGCGCCCCCACACCGCCGGGGCAGGCGACCGCTCGACAAGCGGTTCGACCTCGACCGCCTCGTCACCGCTCACCCACGGATTGCCGCCCGCCCAGGACTTCGCCTCGGCGCCGGTCAGCTTGGCCATGGCCGTCTCCTTTCCATTCCCGTATCCGCCCCAACATGTGCCGCCCCGCACGCACATACCAAACAAAGCGCACACCCAGAAAAGGAGCACCGCTATGTCCTGGCCCGAAGCCGACATCACCATTGACGAGACAACCTTGACCATCCGCCTGGCCGGGCTGACCACAACCCAGCCCGCCCACACCCTCGACGCCGCCCGCCACGCCGCACGCGCCTACCTCGCCACATGGGCAAAACACTTCGACCGGCCTCTCGCCGCCCACGTCACCGACCCCGACGGCGCCTGGACCATCGCCGTCGGCCCCGACGGCGACACCCCCGACGCCGCCCCC
>NZ_DBHHEV010000033.1:2489-22821 GCF_057238965.1 Peptidiphaga sp. | reverse complement strand
GATGACGTTGATCTGGGTGCCCTTCCAGAAGGCGGTGACGGCCGCGGAGGTGATGGTGATGCCGCGCTCCTTCTCCTGCTCCATCCAGTCGGTGGTCGAGGCGCCGTCGTGCGTCTCGCCGATCTTGTAATTGATGCCCGTGTAGTAAAGGATTCGCTCAGTGACGGTGGTTTTGCCTGCGTCAATGTGCGCCATGATTCCAATGTTGCGGACCTTTCTGAGGTCCGTCAGCACATCTTGTGCCACGTTTTGGCTCTCTTCTATGTTGAGGGATGTAGGCTTCGCGCCGTTCCCGGTGCGTCGTTACCAGCGGTAGTGAGCGAAGGCCCTGTTGGACTCCGCCATTCGGTGAGTGTCTTCGCGGCGCTTGACCGCGGCGCCCAGGCCGTTGGAGGCGTCGAGAATCTCGTTGGCGAGGCGCTCGGTCATGGTCTTCTCGCGGCGCTGCCGGGCGTAGTCGACAAGCCAGCGGAGCGCGAGGGTGGTGGCGCGGCCGGACTTGACCTCGACGGGCACCTGGTAGGTGGCGCCGCCGACGCGGCGGGAGCGGACTTCGAGCGAGGGGCGGATGTTGTCCATCGCGCGTTTGAGGACGGCCAGAGGCTCCTGGCCCGACTTCTCGCCGACGGCCTCAAGGGCGCCGTACACGATGTGCTGGGCCGTCGACTTCTTGCCGTCGAGGAGCACCCGGTTGACGAGCTGAGTGACGAGCGTCGAGCCGTAAACGGGGTCGTTGACCAGGGGGCGCTTGCGAGCGGGACCCTTACGAGGCATTACTTCTTCTCCTTCTTCGCACCGTAGCGGCTGCGGGCCTGCTGGCGGTTCTTGACTCCCTGGGTGTCGAGTGCGCCTCGGACGATCTTGTAGCGCACGCCCGGAAGGTCGCGGACTCGGCCGCCGCGGACGAGGACGATGGAGTGCTCCTGGAGGTTGTGCCCCTCGCCGGGAATGTAGGCCGTGACCTCGATGCCGGAGGACAAACGGACACGGGCCACCTTGCGCAGAGCCGAATTCGGCTTCTTCGGCGTCGTGGTGAAAACGCGGGTGCAGACGCCGCGGCGCTGGGGGCTACCCTTGAGCGCCGGGGTCTTCGACTTCCCGACCTTGCTGCGTCGGCCCCTGCGGACCAGCTGCTGAATTGTGGGCACTATGTTTCTCCTGAAAAAGTTCGTTTGATCGTAAGGTTTCGACGATGACGTCGAGCGCATTCCCAGAGCTGGGACGCATGTCAGTTGACCCACGTATGGCGGGCAACCTAAACAAGATTAGCGGCAAGCAAGTGACGGCGTCAAAGGAAATCGTTCGCCAACTCTGTGATTCCTGCGACGACGACGTCGCCTCTGCGAGCCGCGCTACCGGCTCGCAGAATCGACGCTCCCCGGCTTCGCACGCCCGCACGCGTCCGCGGCGCCGAAGCCCCGTGTCGGCCGAAAGCCCGCGGGCGGCGTTTTGAAGTTTCGCCGCCAATCCCGAGAACGCGGCGCGGGGCGGAAAGCCTTCGCCTCCCGCCCCGCGCGCCTCCCAAGATCAGAAAGCGGTGTATCCGCTGCTCAGATCGAAATCGGGGAAATCGTTGTATCCGAACCCGTCGTCGAAGGCCTCGAGGTCGCGGCGGCTGAATCCGTTGTTCTTCTCGAATTCGACGCGAGCCTCGGGCGTGGGCTCGACCCTGGTGGAACGCAGCTGCTCCAAGCCGGTTCCGGCCGGGATGAGCTTGCCCAGGATGACGTTCTCCTTCAGGCCCGAAAGCGGGTCGCTCTTGGAGTTGAGGGCCGCTTCCGTGAGCACCTTGGTCGTCTCCTGGAAGGAGGCGGCCGAGAGCCACGAATCGGTGGCCAGCGAGGCTTTCGTGATGCCCATGAGCTCGGGGCGTCCGGATGCCGGCTTGCCGCCTTCGGACATGGCCGCGCGATTCTCGTCCTCGAAGATCGAGACGTCCACGAGCTCGCCGGGAAGGAGCTTCGTGGTTCCGGCTTCGAGAATGGTCACGCGGCGAAGCATCTGGCGGACGATGACCTCGATGTGCTTGTCGTGGATCTCCACGCCCTGCGAGCGGTAGACGCTCTGCACCTCGCTCACGATGTGCTCCTGGGCCGCGCGCCTGCCCGTGATGCGCAGCACCTTCTTGGGGTCGACCGACCCCTCGACAAGCTGCTGGCCGACGCTCGCGTGGCCGTCTTCGGGGACGAGGAGCTTGGCGCGCTTGGACACCTGGTAGACGAGGTCGTCGTCGCCGTCGTCGCGCACGATGATGAGGCGGCGGGTGCGTTCTCCGTCCTCGACCTTCAAACGCCCGGCGGACTCGGCGATCGGGGCCTCGCCCTTCGGCGTGCGGGCCTCGAAAAGCTCCTGGACTCGGGGAAGGCCCTGGGTGATGTCGTCCGCGGAAGCCGATCCTCCGGTGTGGAACGTGCGCATCGTCAGCTGCGTTCCGGGCTCGCCGATGGACTGGGCCGCGACGATTCCCACGGCCTCGCCGATGTCGACGAGCTTTCCGGTGGCCATCGAACGCCCATAGCACATGGCGCACGTGCCGATGCGCGATTCGCAGGTCAGGACGGAACGGACCGAGACGTCCGTGACGCCGGCCGCGATGAGCTTTTCGATCGCGACGTCGCCCAGATCGGTGCCCGCGGGGACGATGACGTTGCCCTCGGCGTCCGAGATGTCGCGGGCCAAGGTCCGCGCGTACACCGTCGTGTCGAGCTGCTCGTCGGGAACGAGGACCCCTTCGGAGTCCGCGTGGGCGATGGCCTTCGACAGGCCGCGCCTGGTGCCGCAGTCGCGTTCGCGGACGATGACGTCCTGCGAGACGTCGACGAGGCGCCTCGTGAGGTACCCCGAATCCGCGGTTCGAAGCGCGGTGTCTGCCAGGCCCTTGCGCGCGCCGTGCGTGGCGATGAAGTACTCGAGGACCGACAGGCCCTCGCGATAATTCGACTTGATCGGACGCGGGATGATCGATCCCTTCGGGTCGGCGACGAGCCCTCGCATGCCGGCGATCTGACGGACCTGCTCCCAGTTTCCGCGGGCGCCCGAGGAGACCATCCTGTTGACCGCGTTCATTTCGTCGAAGTTCGAGCGCATCTCCTTCGCGATCTGATCGGTGACGGCCGACCAGAGATCGACGAGGTCGCGGCGCCTGTCCTCGTCCTCGATGCGCCCCGTCAGGAACTGGTGCTCGATTCGCGAAGCGGCCTTCTCGGCCTCGTCGAGGATTTCGGCCTTGGTTCCGGGAACGACCACGTCGGACACGGCGATCGTCGCGCCGGAGCGGCCGGCCCAGTGGAAGCCCGCGGCCTTGAGCGCGTCGAGAGAGGCGCCGACGGCCACCTTTTCATAGCGCTCGGCCAAGGCGTTGACAATGCGTCCGAGGACCTTCTTGTCCACAGCTTCGTTGACGTACGGGAAATCGACCGGGAGCGTCTCGTTGAACGTCGCCCGGCCCAGGCTCGTCTCCAGGGCGACGGGGTCGCCGGCCTGCCAGCCCTCTGGGGCGCTCCAGTCGGCCGGGGGGACGACGTCGCCCTCGAAGCGGATCTTGCACTTCGCGTTGAGGTGCAGCTCCCCCAGATCGTAGGCCATCCGGGCCTCGGCCATGGAGGAGAAGGAACGGCCCTCCCCCGCCAGGCCTTCGCGGATCGACGAAAGGTGGTACAGCCCGATGATCATGTCCTGGGAGGGCATCGTCACGGGCCGCCCGTCGGACGGCTTGAGGATGTTGTTCGAGGAGAGCATGAGAATGCGGGCCTCGGCCTGGGCCTCCACGGACAGCGGCAGATGGACGGCCATCTGGTCCCCGTCGAAGTCGGCGTTGAAGGCCGTGCAGACGAGCGGGTGCAGTCGGATGGCCTTGCCCTCGATCAGCTGCGGCTCGAAGGCCTGGATACCGAGGCGGTGAAGGGTCGGCGCGCGGTTGAGCAGCACCGGGTGCTCCTTGATGACCTCTTCGAGCACGTCCCAGACTTCGGGGCGCTGCCGGTCGATGAGGCGCTTGGCCGCCTTGACGTTCTTGGCGATGTCGAGGTCGACGAGGCGCTTTTGGACGAACGGCTTGAACAGCTCCAAAGCCATGATCGTGGGCAGGCCGCACTGGTGCAGCTTGAGGTCCGGGCCGACGACGATGACCGAACGGCCCGAGTAGTCGACACGCTTGCCCAGCAGGTTCTGGCGGAAACGGCCCTGCTTGCCTTTGAGCATGTCGGAAAGCGACTTGAGCGGGCGGTTGCCGGCGCCCTGGACGGGGCGGCCGCGGCGGCCGTTGTCGAACAGCGCGTCGACGGCCTCCTGGAGCATCCGCTTCTCGTTGTTGACCATGATCTCGGGCGCGCCCAGGTCAAGCATGCGCTTGAGGCGGTTGTTGCGGTTGATCACGCGCCGGTAGAGGTCGTTGAGATCCGAGGTCGCAAAACGTCCGCCGTCGAGCTGGACCATCGGGCGCAGATCCGGCGGGATGACGGGCAGCGCGTCGAGGACCATCGCCGTGGGCTTCGTGCCCGAGTGCAGGAAGGCGTTGACCACCTTGATGCGCTTGAGCGCGCGGGCCTTGCGCTGGGCAGTGCCGCTTTCGATGGCCTCGACGAGCAGGTCGCGCTCGCCCTCCAGGTCGAAGGTTTCGAGCCTGCGCTTGATGGCCTCGGCCCCGCGGAAGGCCTCGAAATAGTCAGAGTAGCGCGACTCCATCTCGCGGTAGAGGTCCTCGTCGCCTTCGAGGTCGCCCACCTTGAGCTTGGAGAAACGCTCCCACACCGTGTCGAGGCGGAGGACGTCGGCCTCCGCGCGCTTGCGGATGCGGGTGAGGTCGGCTTCGGCGGCTCGCTTGATGCGAGACTTCGCCTCGGTCTTCTGGCCCTCGTGTTCGGCTTCCAAAAGGTCGGTTTCGAGCTTCCTCTGGCGGTTTTCGAGGTCGACGGCGAGGGCCTTCTCGATCGCCGTGCGCTCGAGCTCGTACTCGGACTGCAGCGAGGGAAGGTCCTGGCGGCGAGCCTCCTCGTCCACCGAGGTCACCATGTAGGCGGCGAAGTAGATGACCTTTTCGAGGTCCTTGGGGGCGATGTCGAGCAGGTATCCCAAACGCGAGGGAACGCCCTTGAAATACCAAATGTGGGTGACGGGGGCCGCGAGTTCGATGTGGCCCATGCGCTCGCGACGAACCTTGGAGCGCGTGACTTCCACGCCGCAGCGTTCGCACACGATCCCCTTGAATCGCGGGCGCTTGTACTTGCCGCAGGCGCACTCCCAATCGCGCGTGGGGCCGAAGATCCGCTCGCAGAAGAGCCCGTCGCGTTCGGGCTTGAGCGTGCGGTAGTTGATGGTCTCGGGCTTCTTCACCTCGCCGTGCGACCAGGTGCGGACGTCGTCCGAGGTTGCGAGTGAGATGTGGAGCTGGTCGAAACGATTGACGTCGAGCAAAATTCCTACTTCCTAATGAAGCACCAGTGTGTGGCGGCGGGCTGACGGAAGGGGCCGGGCCGGCGCTTGGCCCGGCCTCCCCTTAGAAGTCAGCGCCAGACGTAAGGTCCTCCAGGCCGGTCGGCATAGCGACGGGCTCGAGGGGTTGGAATTGGTCCTCCTCCGTGTCTTGGAGGTTGATGGCCTGCCCCGCGGCGTCGAGGGCTTCGACGTTCAGGCACAGCGAGCGCATCTCCTGGATGAGGACCTTGAAGGACTCGGGGATGCCGGCTTCCGGCACGTTGTCGCCCTTGACGATCGCCTCGTAGACCTTGACGCGGCCAACGGTGTCGTCGGACTTGATCGTCAGCATCTCCTGCAGGGTGTGCGAGGCGCCGTAGGCTTCGAGGGCCCACACCTCCATTTCGCCGAAGCGCTGTCCGCCGAACTGGGCCTTGCCGCCAAGCGGCTGCTGGGTGACCATCGAGTACGGCCCCGTCGAACGGGCGTGGATCTTGTCGTCCACGAGGTGGTGCAGCTTGAGCATGTACATGTAGCCGACAGAGATCGGCTCGGGGAAAGGCTCGCCCGAGCGGCCGTCGAACAGCCTCGCCTTGCCTTCGGCGTTGACGAGGACCTCGCCGTCGCGGTTGGGCAGCGTCGAACCGAGGAGGCCCGAAAGCTCGTCGCCTCGGACGCCGTCGAACACGGGCGTCGCAACGTGCTGGCCCGGCTTGCCCTTGACCGTCGCCTCGGGAAGGCGCTTCGCCCACGCCTCGCCGGCTTCGCGAGCGGCGCTGGCGTCCCACCCTTGGCTGGCGATCCATCCCAGGTGCAGCTCGTAGACCTGGCCGAGGTTCATGCGGCCGGGCACGCCCAGCGGGTTGAGGATGATGTCGACGGGTGTGCCGTCCTCCATGAAAGGCATGTCCTCGACGGGGAGAATTCGCGAGATGACGCCCTTGTTTCCATGGCGTCCCGCCATCTTGTCGCCGATCGTGATCTTGCGGCGCTGGGCGATGTAGACGCGAACCGTCTCGTTGACGTCGGAGGCCAGCTCGTCGTTGTTGTCTTTCGTGAACTGGCGAACGCCGATGACGATTCCCGACTCTCCGTGCGGGACCCGCAGCGAGGTGTCGCGAACTTCTTTGGCCTTCTCGCCGAAGATCGCGCGAAGCAGACGCTCTTCGCTGGTCAGCTCGGTTTCGCCCTTGGGCGTGATCTTGCCGACGAGGATGTCCCCCGCCTGCACTTCCGCGCCAATCCGGATGACGCCGTGCTCGTCAAGGTGCGAAAGCATCTCGTCTGAGACGTTGGGGATGTCCCGGGTGATCTCCTCGGGCCCCAGCTTCGTGTCCCGCGCATCGACCTCGTGCTCCTCGATGTGGATCGAGGTGAGCAGATCGTCCTTGACGCAACGCTCGGAGAGAATGATCGCGTCCTCGTAGTTGAAGCCGTTCCACGTCATGAACGCGACGAGGAGGTTCTGGCCGAGGGCCAGCTCCCCGCCTTCGGTCGCCGGCCCGTCCGCGATGAGCGTCCCGGCCTCCAGCCTGTCCCCGGGGCTGACCACAACCTGCTGGTTGGTGCAGTTTCCGGGGTTGGAGCGGTCGAACTTCGTCAGCTTGTACGTCACATGGCGCCCGTTGTCCTGCTCGACGACGACGGAATCAGCGTCGACCTCCAAAACGACTCCGGGCTCTTTGGCCACGGTGACGTCGCCGGCGTCGACCGCGGATCGCATCTCCATGCCCGTGCCCACGTACGGGGCGGAGGGCCGGATGAGCGGAACGGCCTGGCGCTGCATGTTGGCGCCCATGAGGGCGCGGTTGGCGTCGTCGTGCTCGAGGAAGGGGATCATGGCGGTTCCCACCGAGCACATTTGCCGCGCCGAAACGTCCATGAAGTCGATCTCGTCCACTGGGACGAGCGCGGGCTCGCCTCCCGGCATCCGGCACAGCGCCTCTTCGTCGACGAAGCGGTTGTTCTCATCGAGCGGCACCTCGGCCTGGGCGATGACGGCCTTGTCCTCGTCGTCCGCTTGAAGGTAGACGATCTCGTCCGTGACGACGCCGTTGTTCACCACCCGGTAGGGCGTCTCGATAAAGCCGAAGGGGTTGATGCGCGCGAACGATGCGAGGGACCCGATGAGGCCGATGTTCGGGCCTTCGGGAGTCTCGATCGGGCACATGCGGCCGTAATGGGACGAGTGGACGTCGCGCACTTCCATGCCCGCGCGGTCGCGGGAGAGGCCGCCGGGGCCAAGGGCCGAGAGGCGACGCTTGTGGGTCAGGCCCGCGAGGGGGTTGTTCTGATCCATGAACTGCGAAAGCTGGGAAGTTCCGAAGAACTCCTTGATGGCCGCGACGATGGGCCGGATGTTGATGAGCGAGGACGGAGTGATGGCTTCCGCCTCCTGCGTCGTCATGCGCTCGCGAACCATGCGGTCCAAACGCGAAAGCCCGGTGCGAACCTGATTCTGGATGAGTTCGCCGACGGCGCGAATGCGGCGGTTGCCGAAGTGGTCGATGTCGTCCGTCTCGATTTCCGCTTCGACGCCGCCCTCGCCGCACAGGACCTTTTCATGCCCGGCGTGAAGCGCCAAAAGATAGCGCAGCACGGCCGTGATGTCCGAGATGCCGAGCTGGCGCGACTCGTTGGCGGGGTCGAGGCCGAGCTTCTTGTTGAGCTTGAAGCGGCCGACCTTGGCAGTGTCGTAGCGCTTCGTGTTGAAGTAGAAGTTGTTGAGAAGCGCGCGCCCGGCCTCGGCCGTCGGCGGCTCGCCCGGCCGAAGCTTGCGGTACAGGTCCGTCAAGGCCTCTTCCTGGGTGTGCACGGTGTCTTTCTCGAGCGTCTCGATGAGCGCGGGGAAGTCGCCGAAGATTTCGCGGATCTCCGACTCGCTCATGCCGAGGGCCTTGAGGAAGACCGTCACCGACTGCTTGCGCTTGCGGTCCACGCGCACTCCGACGGCGTCGCGCTTGTCGATCTCGAACTCGAGCCAAGCCCCGCGCGAGGGAATGATCTTGACGTTGAACACGTCTTTGTCGGAGGTTTTGTCGGCGAGCCGTTCATAGTACACGCCCGGCGAGCGCACAAGCTGGGAGACGACGACGCGCTCGGTGCCGTTGATGATGAACGTTCCGCGCTCGGTCATGAGCGGGAAGTCGCCGATGAACGTGGTCTGGCTTTTAATCTCGCCGGTCTCGTAGTTCTGGAATTCTGCTGTCACGTACAGAGGAGCGGCGTACGTCAGATCGCGCTCGCGACATTCGGCGATGGAGTACTTGGGATCCTCCAGATGCGGGGAGGAAAGCACGAGCCCCATGGTCTGGGCTGCGTTTTCAATGGGCGAAATCTCTTCGAAGATCTCCTCGAGGCCGGATTGGGAACCGGGGTTCCGCGAGGTCCACTGCTCGGAGCCGACGAGCCAACCGAAACTGTCGGTCTGCAGGCCCAGGAGATTCGGGAGTTGAAGAGGCTCGTGAATCTTGGCAAAGGAAACGCGGTCAACGACCGGCTTTCCATTGCGTGCGGAGAGCGAATAGGTGCGCGAAGCAGCCAAAGGGGTTCCTTCCCTGACGTTGGTAAGGCGGTCGCATCCGGGTATTTCCAATAGTTTCCAAGCTTTGAGGGCCTTCTGGACACACTGGTAGTTACACGAAGCAAATACCTACAATACACCAAATGGCAGGCGCGCGCCACAGCGCGCCCTGTGGAAGGCGTCACTGAACAACTGCGTTCGGAAAAACTGTCCCACACCCGAGCGCGATGTGCAAGTGCGACGCGGTCCAAGCGGCGATCGGGCTCTCGGCGATCGGATTCGCGGAGATCGGTCTCGCACCTCGTTCGTCCGAGAATCGGAGCGCTGTTGCCGGGGGCCACCCGGCCCCCTCTTTGCGGCGCCGTTTGCGGGTCGATGTCGACGCGGCAGGCGAGGGCCGACGTCGTCAGACTCTCGGGCAAAGAGCCGTTCACGAGCCAGTCAACGGAGTTTGACCGCCAATCGACGCCGCCCATAGACCATCCGACGCAGTTCGCTGGACAACGCCACCGTCAACGGCAATTGAAGAAGCAGGGCGATTAAAATGACCTGAAGCTGCTATTTAGGGAATTTTGACGATTAATCGTCATGAAAAGTTCCTGCGTGGATTATAAGCTCCACTTTTGATCGTCATAATTTGCAAAGAACTTTCATATCGAGGGCCTCTTCTTAATCTCTATAGACGGACAACAATGTTTGAGAACGTGAGATAGCCATATAAAGTCTTTACTTCCGAAAAACTGCTACACATCCAGTTGCCCCCGCCTCCGAGCAAACTTGTAACTGAACCTACAGCAAGCGTTTCCAACAAAATGATTCCAAATAGAATAAAGCAATGGAAGATCAATTCTATTCAGTTGAAGAACAATAGAGTTAAAACATAGGAACTTAAAACCGACCGCAATTGACCAGGAGCGCGAAACGAGCGAGAGCGATTACAGCCCGCCTCACGCTGAAATCAAAGCAAGGTTGGCCAACAGGTTGCAACCAATAACGAGGCGGCCTAGGGCCCAAGTAACCTTGAGTCCTAGGCCGCCTTCAGGCCCAAGTCGCTTGGATGAGCTCCAAGCCAACCGCTTTAAGCCGCCCGCGTCACTTCACGGTGACGGACGCGCCGGCGCCCTCGAGCTGCTCCTTGGCCTTGTTCGCGGCCTCCTTGTCGACGCCCTCCAGGACGGCCTTGGGAGCCGAATCGACGAGGTCCTTGGCCTCCTTGAGGCCGAGGGAGGTGAGGGCGCGAACTTCCTTGATGACCGCAACCTTCTTGTCGCCGGCAGCCTCGAGAACGACGTCGAACGAGTCCTTCTCCTCTTCTGCGGCGGCGGCTTCTCCACCGGCGGCCGGGGCCGCGGCGACGGCGGCGACGGGAGCCGCGGCGGTGACGTCGAACTCCTCTTCGAACGCCTTGACGAAGTCGTTGAGCTCGACGAGGGTGAGCTCCTTGAATGCAGCAATGAGCTCTTCGGTGGTGAGCTTAGCCATGATGGCCTTCCTTCCTGATGCCTGCTACGCGAGCAGATGTATCTGTTGATTGCGCGGCGCCCGGTCAGGCAGCCGCTTCTTCTTTCGCGCGCAGCGCGTCGATGGTGCGCACCGTCTTTGAGACGGGCGCCTGGAAAACGTATGCCGCCTGGAACAGAGCAGCCTTGAGCACGCCTGCGGCCTTGCTGAGGAGCACCTCGCGAGACTCGAGATCGGCAAGCTTCTTGACGTCGTCCTCCGAGAGCAGGTTGCCCTCAAGGACTCCGCCCTTGACGAGGAGTGCCGGATTGTCCTTGGCGAAATCGCGAATGGCCTTGGCTGTGTCGGCGATTTCACCGGTGACGAAGGCGAATGCGGTGGGTCCGGTCAGAAGGTCGTCAAGGCCCTCGATCCCGGCTTCCCTGGCCGCAATTTTTGCCAGCGTGTTCTTGGCGACCTTGAACTGAGCGTTGGCGCCGATCGCGCGACGCAGCGTCTTGAGCTGCATCACGGTCAGGCCGCGGTATTCAGTGAGCAGCACGGCGTCCGAGCTCTCAAACTTCTCCTTGAGCTCGGCAATGGCTGCTGACTTGTCGGTCCGTGCCATAGGGCCTCCCTTCGGTCGTCTGCCGCAAGTGTCTGAACATGCAAAAACCCCGCGCAGGCGCACGGGGCTGGAAGGTCCTCGTTGTCTCACCTGCGCCGGCCTCTTGCGAGTTTCGTCCCGTTTGGCGACGGGCAACCTGCGGTCTTTGGCGTCGCTTAGTTTATTGGAAACATTTCCGATGCGCAAACCGTATAGGCCTCGGCCGCGCGGCCGCTTGCGTTGACCGCATCCATGCGGCTGCGCACCTCCCTGCCACCCCCGCCACGGCCGATCGCCGTTCTTAGGCTCCTCTCGGCAGACTGCCGCGCCTTCGGCGAATCGCCACGCCCACCCGGCCTCAGCCGATCGCCCTCTCGACCTTGTTGATGAGCATGTCGAGCGCAACGAGGTTGTGCCCTCCGTTGGGAACGATGATGTCCGCATTGCGCTTCGACGGCTCCACATAGAGCTCGTGCATGGGCTTGACCGTCGTCAGGTACTGACGCTCCACGGATTCGAGCGTCCGCCCGCGTTCGACGACGTCGCGCTTGATGCGCCGGAGGATTCTCACGTCGGCGTCGGTGTCGACGAAGATTTTGATGTCGAGCAGTTCGCATATTTCGGGCGCGGCGTATATGAGGATTCCCTCGACCACGATGATCGGCGCGGGCTCGATCCGCCTGGTTCTATCTGACCGGTTGTAGCTGGAGTAGTCGTAAACCGGACACTCAACGGACTGCCCCGCGGCGAGTCGGCGAAGATGCTCGACCATCAGATCGTTGTCGAATGCGTCCGGGTGATCGTAGTTGAGCAGGCACCGTTCCTCGTAGGCGAGGTCGTCGTGGGCCTTGTAGTAGTTGTCGTGGAAAACGACGGAGGACTTGCCGGGAAACCGCTCCACAAGCTTCCTCGTCAGGGTGGTTTTTCCGCTTCCCGTGCCTCCGGCAACGCCCACTGTCAGCGTGGCCATCACGCGTCCTTCCCTCCGTGTGCTCCCGATGTGCTTCGCAACTACGGTACGCGTCGGAACCCCCGCACCCTAATCCGCGCCGACGCCGCACGCCGTTCTTCTCTCCCCCGCCGATTCGCCCTCTGCCCCGCCGATTGGCCCTCCGCCCCGCCGATTCCCCCTGCCCGTCGTCGAATCGGCCTCTCCCCCGTCGTCGGCTCAAACCTGCGGGACCTTGGCCATTGCGACCCCGAAGGCCATGAAGACGCACCCCGCGATAGCGAAAAGGAAGAGCCACTTCGATCGCTTTCCGTTGCACAGCACGGCCGCGAGCGCGCAGTGCAGGGCTACCGTGCTCATGGCGTACCTTCCGGAAACGACGTCGAAGTAACCGCTCGTCGTCATGATTTCGCGCACCTGCACGACCAGAGCCGTCACGAACGGCGATATGGCCGTACTCAAAATGAGGCCGCGCCTGTCCACCGCCTTCCACATGCAGACGACCGAAACGATCAGAAGGACGATGTAGAAAATGTAGAGAATGCCTGCCCACGCGAACGTCGCGCCGGATTTCAGGCCGGGCTGCAGGTAGAAGTCGGTGCGCGGATCGGTCAGCCCGTAGGCGTCGATGAGGGTGGGAACCACGTAGTGCAGCGCGCTGTCTTTCAACTTGATCGTCGACAGCCCGTCGATTGCCGGAATGTATCCGGGGGGCGTGCGCACCCCTTGGAACTGGTTCCAGAACAGGTAGGGAACCGCCGCCGCTCCCACTGTCGCGCCGAAGATTCTGCTCAAGTCCTGCCTGTCGTCGGCCAGCAGGCCGAAGACTTTCGGCATAAAGCATGCGAGCAGCACGACGCCGGCGACGGCCAGCATAGCCCCCAGCGACACCACCCGGAATGAGGAGACGATGAAGGCCAGGAAGGCGGGGACCCCCCAGCCGAGCTTGTATCGGGCGAATATTCGCGCGCCCGCCCAGACGGCTGCGTCGCCCGCGAGAAGTGTGATCGCGTCGTTGTGGACTATCGCGGACGACGCCGCGATGGCCGGCGTCGTCAAGGCCAGAAGCGCCCCGGAGAATGCGGCGAGGCGATTGACTCTCCACGCCCTGACGGCGAGAAAGAGGCCGGCGACGCCGAGGGCGACGAATCCCGCGGACACCAGCCTGGCTCCGGTCACGAAATCGACGCCTGTGAGCTCGGAGATCGTCTGGCCGCCGAGCCCCGCTGCGAAGAAATAGGTGGGCGGATGGAATGCGTTGTAGTTTTCGCCCTTAAACGGCCACGACGTCGCGGGCGCGCCCTTGTAGATCGATCCGCATTCGGGCGGTCTGACGTCGCGGATTCCGCCTTCCATTCCACGGCAGGACCAGTCCTCCAGAGTTTGCGCGGCCAGAGGCTCTCCCTGAATCGGGATGTGGCCGACCGCAACCTTGCGGGCGTAATCGATGTATGTCCATTCGTCGTACCGACTGATCTGCGTGCCCTCGCTGACCGCTACAAGGCTCCACCCGAACGATATGCAGATGAGCAGAAAGGCTAAGACGCCGTCCCGTCTGAAGAACGAGATCGCCCCATGCGCAGCTCGACGAGCGACGCCCTTCTCAGTCTCGCGGATCACGAGTCAAGGGTAGGCGATGAAGCGCCTGCGCACATCATCTTTTATCGAATCCCACAGAGTGCCGTCCATCGGCATATTCGACGAACGATTCCCGTCTTCCTGTTAGATCGCCATTTTCCTCACGGGGGCCGTGAACCCTGTTTCGGCATGGCCGGAAAGCTCTGCCGTGAAGCCTCAGCGACAGAAGCGTCGTGCCTAGCGGATCGGGTTAGCCGGTTGCACCGTCGAGGCACTCGATAAACCTCTTCAGCGCAGGCGCTTGTAACTGCGGCTCGCTCCTGGGCATCGGAGCGGGCGGAGACCTACTCGGCAGGTTTTTCGCGAGGCGACTTCGGTTTGGGGATCGAAAGGAAGGCGACCGCAAAGAAAGCCAATGCGGCGTTAATGAGCGTGCTTCGCCCCTGCCGAGCCTCCTTGCAGGCCTCATGGATGGTCGGTGCCACCACGTCATCTTCAGGTCGCACGCTCGTGTTGGCCCCTTCTACATACTTTTTGATTTTCTGGGGGCTCTCGACATCGAACCTCCCGGTCATCAGATAGAAATCGCCCAGGAAATTCCAGCCAACCGAGTGGCATCCACGATAGCTGTTGTCGCTCCCACCGGCTTGGATCGTGGGTGGGACGAAAAATAGCCATAGGAAGACGACGAAGGCCGTGAGCGCCACGAGCGACCGAGTAATCAGGTATGTCGATCTAGACAATTCGGTTTCCTTTCATTTTGTGCCTATTGCCTGTACGCGGTTCGGCCTTCTTCGACCACGGATCGGTCCGATTGCTCCTGACGCCCTGTGCCATTTGGTCAAGTCTGGCCTTCGTATCGGTATCCTGCTCCGCGATGGCCTCGGCAGCAAGCTCGGGCAGGTCGAACTAGTTTGATTCCGTCCCTTGCCTGAAATCCGTTTCGTTCCTGTCGCCTAAGGCCGTGTCCCTTTCCTCTGTCATAAAAGCGGCATTCTCTCCTCCGGCAGCGGCCTTTTGCTCCGCGCCGCTAGACGTCTCACGGGTTCCTGCGCCGTTGCGCGACCTTCGCGGCTTGGGCACCGATAAGAACACGACGGCGAAGAAGATCGAGGCAACGATGATGACAATCCCACGCTCATGACGCGCCTTATTGCATTGCCTCTGAATATTCCGTCTGATCTCGTCATTGACCTCCATCCTGTACGAAAGACCACCGTCCAAGTACTTCTGAATCTCTTCGGTGCTCTCGACGTCGAAAAGGTCTTGTGTCAGAGGATACAAGTCTTTGTTGAAGTCCGAGCCAACGGCGTGGCACGAGGAGTACACGTTGCCGCCAACTCCGCCCTGGATCGGAGGAGGCGTGAAAAAAGATGACGAACCGTAAAGAACGCCACAAGCGCCACGAGCACTCTGATCCCGATGTAAATGCCCTTATACAATTTGGTTTCCTTTCACAGTCCCGACGAACGCGATGGCACAATATCGACACTCAATAGAGACCATCTCAAACACCTTGGTTCCCTCCAACGTCGTTTTGAGAAACGAAGCCGTCCTTGTTCTTTAGCGCGCCCATGAAATCACCACGATCCCTTGTACCCGTAGAAGAAGCAGGCAGAGTTGCATTTCATGAACGTCATAGCCGCTCCTGAGCGAAAAATCCCGTCTTCTTGCGTGACTCAGTCTTTCCGTGTGCCAATCTTTCGATCGGCCAAGATCAAAATATCATCGACGAAACAGAGCTTCAAGACCAACTCAAGATTAGAGAAACCGTTCAGAGGGGCTGCAATAAAGAGCAGGCGAAATGGTCTCCTAAAGACCGGGCGACAAAGGTTCCCTAAGAATCAGACGATGCAGATTCCAAAGGACTGGCTCCCAAGGAACAGGCGGAGCAGGTTCTTGCGACCCTTGCTTGGCGTCGCCACGGCTACGCAGACCGTTGTTGACAGACGGCTTTGCGGCGCACGACGATTGAAAGGATGCATGCAGCGAATCGGGAAGGATAAAACATGAACGACGTCGATATCCCAGGAAGCGGAACCTTGGCGACACTGCCTGCCTTGGAGAACCTGGAACTGCTGGCGCCCCCGACGGCGGCCGCCCTTCAGGCGATCGCGGCGACCCACCCAAATCTGGCGTCAAAGGTCCGGGTGGCCGAGATCGACCCAGAGCTCGCCGACACCGAAACGATGACAGAGGCGTTCGGCATGGACCTCGCCCTGTCGTCGAACTGCATCCTCGTCGCCGGGAAACGAGCCGGCGAAGAGAGAATCGCTGCGTGCGTCGTCCGCGCCACGACCAACGCCGACGTCAACCACACCGTGAAGAGGACCCTTGACGTGCGCAAAGCTTCCTTCTGGCCGCAGGAGCGGGCGGTGGAAGCTTCGGGGATGGAGTACGGAGGAATCACCCCGGTGGGAGTGCCGGCGTCGTGGCGCCTGCTCATCGACTCGCGCTGTGCCGAAGGCTGGTCATGCATCGGCTCGGGGCTGCGCCGTTCGAAGCTCTTTGTCCCCGATGGATTCCTCGCCGCACTCCCGGGGGCGGAAGTCATTGAGGGTCTTGCCGTCGAATAGCCCGAGGACCCAGCCAAGCAGCCCGGCTCGACGATCCAACCGACTCGCCGTCGGCCTCCGTTTATTTCCCTGTGTCATGGGAATTTTCAACGTTCCGAGCGTTGAGCCTCCTGGGAGAACATAGCCGCCGTCCTCCCACACAGCCATAAAATAAGTGAAAACCCCGCCAATCAATGTGATTGGCGGGGTTTTCGCTCGCTTACGCAATATGAAATCAGGACGGGTCTTCCGACGTGAGATTGCGGGTCTTGCTCGTGTCGAGCGGAATGCCCGGCCCCATCGTGGTCGCAACCGTGCCCTTGAGCAGGTAGCGGCCCTTCGACGTCGAGGGCTTGAGGCGAAGGACCTCCTCCTGGGCCGCCGCATAATTCTCGACGAGCTGCTCGGGGGTGAAAGACGCCTTGCCGACGACGAAGGAAAGGTTTCCGTTCTTGTCCACGCGGAACTCGATCCGGCCGCCCTTGATGTCCGAAACTGCCTTGGCGACGTCCATCGTCACGGTGCCCGTCTTCGGGTTGGGCATGAGGCCGCGAGGGCCGAGAACGCGGCCGAGGCGGCCGACCTTGCCCATGAGGTCAGGGGTCGCGACGGCGGCGTCGAAATCGGTGTAGCCGCCTGCGACCTTCTCGATCAGCTCGTCGCCGCCGACTTCGTCGGCTCCGGCGTCGATAGCCTCCTGCGCACGCGGACCGACGGCGAAGACGAGGACCCTGGCGGTCTTGCCGGTGCCGTGCGGAAGGTTGACGGTTCCACGGACCATCTGGTCGGCCTTGCGGGGGTCGACTCCAAGGCGGAACGCGACCTCGACGGTCGCGTCGAACTTCGTGGTAGACGTCTCCTTCGCGAGGCGCATTGCCTCGAGGGGGCTGTAGAGGACGCCGTCAGCGATCTTCTGAGCGGCGTTGCGGTAGTTCTTAGAGCGCTTTGCCATTGACTGTTCTCCTTAATGAGCAGTTTGTGGTCATGGGGCCCGCGCAGGCCCTTCCACGATCCGTTCGCGGCGCTTGCACGTGCACGCGCCGGGAAGCGATCAGATCTCGTCGCTGGTGATTCCCATGGAACGAGCGGTTCCCGCGATGATGCGGGCGGCGTTGTCGAGGTCGTTGGCGTTGAGGTCCGGCTCCTTCGTCTTGGCGATTTCGCGGAGCTGATCGGCCGTCAGATGCCCGACCTTGTTGCTGTGAGGCGTAGACGATCCCTTGGCCACGCCAGCGGCCTTCTTGATGAGCTCGGCGGCCGGAGGCGTCTTCGTCACAAAGGTGAAGGAGCGGTCCTCGTAAACGGTGATCTCGACGGGGATCACGTTGCCGCGCTGGGATTCTGTGGCGGCGTTGTAGGCCTTGCAGAACTCCATGATGTTGACGCCGTGCTGGCCCAGAGCTGGGCCGATCGGCGGAGCAGGCGTCGCCGCCCCAGCCTGAATCTGGAGCTTGATGTAACCTGCAACCTTCTTCTTGGGAGGCATATAGGGTCCTTTCTTGTCAATCGCCGCAATGGCAGAAGCGGCGACCATCTGTCAACGTTACGCGCGAATCACGCCAGGCTCAATTCTGCCTGGCGTGATCTTGAACGAATTTCAGTCGTCTTTGCGCACCTGGTTGAACGAAAGCTCGACGGGGGTTTCCTGGCCGACGAGGGTCATGAGCACCGTGAGCCGCTGGTTGGCTGCGTCGACTTCGGAAACGGTGGCCGGCATTCCCGCCCACGGCTCCGAGGTCAAAGTGACGGCGTCGCCGACCGCGTACGGAGAAAGGGTGGCCGGCGTCGGACTTGCGGCCTTTCCGGCGGCGACAGCCTCGGCCGCGGCCTCCGCCTCGATCACCGGGGTGAGCATCGAGACGACCTCATTCTCGGAAAGCGCGACCGGCGTGCGGCCGTTGCCGACAAATCCCGTCACTCCGTTGGTCGATTGCACCACTCGCCACGAATCGTCCGTCAGATCCATGCGAATGAGCACGTAGCCCGGCATGCGCACCCGGGAGACGAGCTTTCGCTGACCCCGGCGGATCTCAAAGACCTCCTCCATGGGGACCTCGATCTGGAAGATGTAATCCTCCATGTTCATCGAGTGCATGCGCACCTCGAGGTCTTGCTTGACGCGCTTCTCGTAACCCGAATAGGTGTGAAGGACGTACCAACGCCCGTCGAGGCCTTTGAGCTTGTCGCGCACTTCGTCCTCGGTCACGAGGTTTGCGCGGGCCTCCTCCACGGCCTTCGCGGCTTCTTCCTCCTCCGAGAGCAGAGGATCGCCGGAAGGCCCGGGAGCAGGCTCCCCCGTCTGATCGTGTGCCGGTCCGACGTCGCCGGAGGGATCGGAACGCCCCTCGCCGGAATCGAACCGAAGCTCTTCGACGCCGGCTTCCGACGCATCGGCAACGGGCTCAAAGATATCGTCAGCCACGCTTTACTGCTTTCTACTCGTTTGTCCGAACGGCCAAGACTACCCGAAGACCCAGAAGGTCAGGCGGCCGAATCCAAGGTCAAGAAGGCCGACGACGATCATGATGATTGCCACAAAGGCAAGAACCGTCGAGAACATCTGCCCGAGCTCTTCGCGGGTGGGCCGCTGAACCTTCTTCAGCTCGGCGAAGATTTGGCGAATGAACAGGGCGATCCGCGCGAAGACGTTGCGCCTCTTTTTCTCATCGGAGGCCTTGCCCTTGGCTCCTTTGGCCTTCGATGCGCTTGCTGCAGTCACGTGGCGTCCTTCACTCGTCGTGCAATGGAATAAAGGCGGCCCATGGACACATGAGCCGCCTTGCAGGGTAGGAGGGATTCGAACCCCCAACCGCCGGTTTTGGAGACCGATGCGCTACCATTGCGCCACTACCCTTCGGCTGTTCGCTCCTGACATTATGCCTTATGTCAATGGCGTAGTGCCACCAATCTGGAGACAACTCACAAAATTGTACACCTTCGCCCGCTCCGCGTCATCCGTCTGCCCGAATCGCAACGCCCGAGCCGCCGGGCACGGCGCCAAGCCGCTTCTCACGCGGCCCGATTGGGCCCTTTTCGAGCCCGCCGCACGGGTGCGGGGCAGGCTACTTGAGAACGATCGGGAGCATCGTCTCGAGGGAGCCCGCCGCACGGGTGCGGGGCAGGCTGTCTTCCCGGCGCATCGCGCCCTCGCCGTCCGACGGCGCCGCGCCTTCGATCTCACAGCGCTGAAACGCGGACCGGCGCGCGCGACGGGGACGAAACGTGCAACCATGGACACATGAGCAATGACAGAACCCGCCGAGTATCGGCACGCCTCGCCGCCATCCAAGAGTCCGCGACTCTCGCCGTGGACGCCAAAGCCAAGGCCCTCAAGGCGGCAGGGCGTCCCGTCATCGGCTTCGGGGCAGGAGAGCCTAACTTCCCGACGCCCGAGTTCATCGTCGAAGCCGCCGTCGAAGCCGCCCGCGATCCCAAAAACCACAAGTACACGCCGGCCAAAGGCCTTCCCGAGCTGCGCGAGGCCATCGCGGCGAAGACCCTCCGCGACTCGGGCAACGCCGTCGACCCGAACGACGTCATCGTGACGAACGGCGGCAAGCAGGCCGTCTTCCAGGCTTTCGCCGCCCTTGTCGACGACGGCGACGAGGTGCTCCTGCCCGCGCCGTACTGGACGACCTACCCCGAGGCGATCCGCTTGGCCGGCGGCGTTCCCGTCGAAGTCTTCGCCGGGGCCGACGCCGAGTACAAGGCAAGCGTCGAACAGCTAGAAGCCGCACGGACGGACAAGACCAAGGCCCTGCTTCTATGCTCGCCGTCCAATCCGACAGGATCGGTCTATTCCCCCGAGGAAATCCGGGCGATCGGGCAATGGGCCCTCGAATCCGGGATTTGGGTGATTTCGGACGAGATCTACGAGCATCTCGTCTACGACGGCACGCCCATGAGCTACATCTTGGGCGAGGTGCCCGAGCTCGCCGACCGCGCCGTCATCCTCAACGGGGTCGCGAAGACCTACGCCATGACGGGTTGGCGGGTCGGCTGGATGTACGGCCCGTCCGACGTGATCAAGGCCGCGACGAACTTCCAGTCCCATGCCACCTCCAACGTCGCGAACGTCTCGCAGCGGGCTGCGCTGGCGGCGCTCGCGGGGCCGCAGGCCGTGGTGGCCCAGATGCGTGAGGCGTTCGACCGTCGGCGTCGAAAGATGGTCGAGATGCTCAGCGCAATCGACGGCTTCGCCGTCCCCGAGCCGAAGGGCGCCTTCTACGTCTACCCCAACGTCAAGGCTGTGCTCGGCCGCGACGTCA
>NZ_DBHHEV010000033.1:901-2479 GCF_057238965.1 Peptidiphaga sp. | reverse complement strand
TGCCGCAACCTCGGCCGAGCTGGCGGCGCTCATCCTCGAAGAGGCCGAAGTCGCCGTGGTTCCCGGCGAGGCCTTCGGCCCCAGCGGTTTCCTGCGATTCTCCTATGCCCTCTCCGACGAGGACCTCGTCGAGGGCCTGGGGCGGGTGCAAAAGCTCCTCGGCTGACGCCCCGCGGAGCCGCCGTCGGCCTCCCCGCGGGCCTTCGGCGGCATCCTGGCAGGCAGCGGCATCCCGCACGAACTTTGACTGACGCCCTCGCCCGCTCTGCGACTTCAGCGATGGCGGTAGGCCCGCTCGAGCCACGCCTCGGCCGTCGAAAGGCGGCCGAGGGCGTCGTCGATCCACTCGGCGCCGTCGACCCGCTTCGCTCCGGCGACGAGCGAGAGCACCACCCCGGCCGTGCGCGCGCACAGCGCCACAGGGTCTACGGCGTGCTCGCAGGCGTCCCTCCATATCGGAAGGTCGTCCTGAACGTACGGGTACGAGTCCGGGGCCAAATGCGGAAGAACGCTCATGTGGCCGAGCAGGCAGGCCCAATCGTCGACTCGGTGGCCGGGCCCCAGCGAGTCGACGTCGATGATTCCCGTGACCCGCGACGAATCGTGGGAGACGAAGATGTTCGCCTCGTAGAAGTCTCCGTGGACGGGAACCAAAGGCCCGGGGTCCGAACTGGCGAGAAGCTCATGGATTCCGTGCGCCACGGCCTCGCAACGGACGCGTTCCTCCGGCAATGCGGTTCCGGCGGCGTGCGCGTAATGCGTGGAACGGTCCGCCCAAGCGGGCCGATGGCTGAGCGAGAGGGCCTCGCGCGGCAAAGCGTTCAACAAAGCCGTGAGAGAGCCGAGCAGAGGAGCCGCATTTCTTCCCATGCCGCGCGAAATGGCGGTTGAGAGCGGAATCCCATTGGCGGCTCCGATCACCAGGAGACCTCGGACGTCGTGGATGAGGACCGGCGGCGCGGGAATCCCGGCGCGGGAGAGCATGATGTGCCGCTTCGCCAACGATTCGACTTGCGGGGGGCGCGCGACTTTCGCGTAACTGACGGAATTCGCCGCCCGCACTCGGACGACGGCGCGCCGAGTGGGGCGATAGCTCATGAGCTCCACGGACACGGGCATTCCCAAAAGGGCGCTCATATGCTCGGGCGAGCAGGCCAAGAACAGCGCAGGAAGCTCAGGATCGGCGGGGTAGCGCCAAACGGAGAACGTGGAGTCCCCCTTGGACACGTACACGAGACCCGGGGTGTTGGGGTGGGACAGGCGCGCCGTCGAAGCGCACAGATACTCCTCCACGCGCATGTGGGCGCCGTTGGGGAGTATCCGGTCGAGCGTCACCGAATAACCGGCCGTCACTCCTGCGCCGGGGCGATGATGGATCGAATGGACTTCCCACCCCCGTATAACCGCAGGCTGTCCCATGTTCATGAGAGCGCTGCGCAGAATCTCACCGGCGCCGCTGCCGATGAGCAATGCAAGGTCCGCCTTTTCACGGTCCTTCCCGGGAATGCTCATATATAAGTTCTACCGTACAGCGCGGGCCAGAGTGCACGTTAAACACAACATGTTGATATTCGAACA
>NZ_DBHHEV010000033.1:0-891 GCF_057238965.1 Peptidiphaga sp. | reverse complement strand
CCAAAGTCGTCGACACTTCGGTCACACCGGCCTCGCTCGCCGGCTCGCAAACCGCCTCGGCGCCCGCGTCCGCCTCGCTGCGGTGTGTCGATTTCCGGCTTGTTTGCAACGATCCCTCTCTTTAACGCCGACCGTCCGGCTCGCTGCCGATCACGCGTCCGCCCGCGCCGGCCTCCTGCCCCGGGCGTCGATCACGTGCCCAACAAAGTGAGAACGGCCGAAACCCGCCGGTGGACTTCGCTGTTGGCGTGCAGACCGAGCTTGGCAAAGATTCTCTGGATGTGCTTTTCCACAGCCCCCTCGGAAACGACGAGCCGCTTGGCGATCGCCGAGTTCGTATGGCCCTCGGACATGAGCTCCAACACTTCGCGTTCGCGCGGCGTGAGGCTGGCGACGGGGTCGTTCCTGCGTCCGCGTCCCATCATCTGCGCGACCACTTCGGGATCGAGGACCATGCCGCCGTTGCCGACCCGATCGACGGCGTCGAGGAAGGAGTCGAGGTCGCTCACGCGATCCTTGAGCAGGTATCCGATCGAGCCGGAGCCCGAGGAGAGAAGCTCGGTGGCGTAGCTGAGGACTATGTACTGGCTGAGCAGGAGAATAGGGGCGTCGGGCCACTCCTCGCGGATGCGGACCGCCGCGCGCAGGCCTTCGTCGGTGTGCGAAGGCGGCATTCGGATGTCGCTGACCGTCACGTCCGGTCGCAAAGCCAGGCACCGGGACACAAGCTCGTTCCCGGTGCCGACTCCGCCGATGACTTCGTGTCCGCCCTCGTTCAGGATGAGGGTCAGCCCCTCCCTGAGCAGCACAGAATCGTCGGCTATCAGGATGCGCATGGAATCACCGCTTCGATTGTGGTCGGTCCGCCTGCAGGCGAGTCAATCTCAAGAG
>NZ_DBHHEV010000032.1:14487-23168 GCF_057238965.1 Peptidiphaga sp. | reverse complement strand
CCGTGTGAACGCGGCAACCGGGCAAGCGTCGCGAGGTCCGTGTGAAAGCCTCAACCGCGCGCATGTCGCAAGGCTCCGGCGGTCGGAAGTCTCATCGCTTCCGACCGCCGAGGGCTCCGTCAGTGGGCGCGGCGCTGGAGGCGCCCGATCTCGATGAGGAGAACTGCTCTTCCCTCGAGGCGGATCCAGCCGCGCGAAACGAAGTCGGCAAGCGACTTGTTCACCGTTTCACGGGAGGCGCCCACGAGGTGGGCAAGCTCTTCCTGTGTGAGGTCGTGGGCGACGTAGATGCCTTCGGGAGTCCGCTCTCCGAAGCGATTGGCCAGATCGATCAGCGCCTTGGCGACGCGGCCGGGGACGTCGGAAAAGACCAGATCGGCCATCTGCTCGTTCGTGTTGCGCAAACGACGGGCCAGCTCTCGAAGCATGGTTATGGCCATGTCGGGATGCTGGTTGATGAAGTTCAAGGAGATCAGGCGGGTGGGCGCGATCGCGGTGACCGTAGAGGAACGGGCGCCGAGGTCGAACAGTGAGAGTTCGCCGATGATCTCACCCGGGCCGAGAACGGCGATGAGATTCTCGCGGCCGTCGTCGGACGAGTGGCTGAGCTTGACTTTGCCGTCGGTGACTATGTACAGGCGGTCGCCCTCGTCACCTTCGCGGAAAAGCGAATCGCCTCGTTTGAGAGACGTTTCGCTCATCAGCTGGCTGAGAGCCTCAAGGTCCTCCGCGTCGATGTCCTTGAAGAGCGGAACCGCCTTGAGAACGCTAATGTCCATCTGTTCCCTTTCCGTCGTTCAATCCTTTGTAGTGGATCACACTAAACTCTAACATTGCAATTTACCTCACAGTCGATCATATTTCGAGTTTTCGGAGCGAGTTACGCTTGGGGCATGCCTTCACGTGCCTCTTTGCCACAGCGTCCGCGGTCCCTTTCTGCCCGCAAGGACGCAGCTTTTGAGATAAACCGCCGCCTGACGGCGCTCTATCCCGACGCCGCGTGCGCACTGGATTACTCGAATCCCTTCGAGCTGTTGGTGGCCACCGTCCTCTCGGCGCAGACCACGGACGCGCGAGTCAACACCGTCACCCCGCGCCTTTTCGAAGCCTATCCCGGACCGGAGGCCCTTGCCGGCGCGGACCGCCTTGAGCTCGAAGACATTCTCCATCCCCTCGGCTTCTACAGAGCCAAGGCGGCCTCTTGCATCGGCCTTGCCGCCTCTCTGTGCGCGAACCACGGCGGCGAGGTGCCGCGGACCCTGGAAGAGCTCGTCAAGCTTCCCGGCGTCGGAAGGAAGACGGCGAACGTCGTCCTCGGAAATGCGTTTGGCGTGCCCGGAATCACCGTCGACACCCACGTCGGCCGTCTCGCACGGCGCTGGGCGTGGAGCAGAAGCGAGGATCCCGTCAAGGTCGAGGCGGACATCGCCCGCCTCATTCCCGAAAGCGAGTGGACGCAGGCGTGCCACCGGATCATCTTCCACGGGCGTCAAGTGTGCCGTGCGCGAAAGCCCGCGTGCGGGGCGTGCGCCCTGGCCGACGTCTGCCCGTCCTACCCGCTTCTTGCCGGGCGGGCTTGAGGCTCGGATTCACTGTAGGGCGGGCTTGAGGCTCGGATTCATTGCCGGGCGCGTTTGAGCCTCAGATCTGGGCCAGGAACTCCAAGACGAGCTCGGTGACGCGGCTGGGCTGCTCTTCTTGGACGAAGTGCCCGGCGTCGGGAACCTCGATGAAGCGATAGTTGCCCCTGGCGAACTCGAGGTCCTTTCTCCAGGCCCGCGCGGGCAGGAGCGGGTCGCGTTCGCCGCGCACCGCCCACACGGTCGCGTTCACGAAGCGGCGGGTGAGAGCCATGTGTTCGCGTCCGTTGATCTTCGACGTCGAAAGGTAAGACCAACGAAGCTGTTCGAGCGAGATCGACGCCGCCTCGGGCAGACGGAGCGCCGCGGCGTAGTTGGCGGCCTCCCCGGATGCGCCGGCGTTCCCCGGCGCCGACCAGTCTGTCAGGAGCTTTCTGAGGACTTCTTCGTCCGTCAGGCGCTTCGCCGCGTAATGCGGAATGAGCGTTTTGAGCACCTGACGCCAGGTTTTGAGCGTCAGATGCGTGCCGAGCCTCTGGAGGGTGCGGGGGTGTGGCGCTGAGACGGTCATGACGCCTTCGACGACGTCGGGCTCGAGGGCCGCCACCGACCACGCGAGGAATCCTCCGCGACCTTGGCCTATGACGACGGCCCTCGACGTTCCGAGGCTGCGGACAATGGCCGCGAGGTCCTGCGTGAGGAGCATGCCGTCGGCCGAGTCCGGCGTTTTGTCTGACCCGCCTATGCCCCGCTGGTCGATGGCCGCCACCTCGTAGCCGGCGAGGGCGACGGCTTCGATCTGGTGGCGCCACGCCCACCAGTATTCGGGGAATCCGTGGACGAAAAGAACGAGCGGGCGATCGCTGCGGTGCTCGCCCATGTGGGCGATGTGGAATTGGCACCCGTTGGCGTTGATGAGCCGATGCTGCCAGGGGCCGGGCAGAAAGACCGCCGAGTTGTCTGCGGGAGCGCTCATCGTCTCGTCCTAAGTGTCGTTTGTGTCTGTTGGCTCCGCACGTCGAGCCCGCGATGTGGGTACGTACACGTTCTCGTAGTCCTGTAGCGATTCGAGAGCGAGCGTACGGCGCGCAATGAGTACACCATACTTGTGGCCGCGACGGCGGGCCCAGTGCGAAACCGCTCCGGTGAGAATGAGCACCCCGCCGAAAACGAACATCAGGCCGGTCAGCATGTCGTACGCCAGCAGATTGGCGACGTTGCGAGTGAAGCCGTTCCCCGCGAGTCGCTGGGAGATCGGGTCGAGAATCGAGCGCTCGGTCCAATGCGGCAAAGCCAGCCCCAACGCCCCGAAGGCCGCGACGATCCAGCCGGTGAAGGCCGCACCCAAAGACGACGCCCGGGCAAGGAACCAGATGAGGGCAAGGATTGCCAGCCCCCCGACGAGTTCGCCGGCCCCCGCAAAATTGACCGATGAATCCTTGTAGGCGGCGACGAGGCGCGCGTGCGCGTCGGATACCACATACCACGCAGGGGGAACGAGGAGGATTGTGGCGAAAAGCACTCCGACGTGTGCGGGCGCGCGCTTTTTCGGTGCGGCGGGAACGTCGGATTCCAGGCTCTCGTCGAGAGCCGCCCGCTGAGATTTGACGTTTGTGCGGCGTCGCGAGGACGCAGGCGAGGCTTGCCCGGAGTCGTCCGCGTCTGCCTCTTCTGAGGCGCGGGAGGGGGACGAGGCGGGGAAAGCCTCCGATGAGAGAGAGTCGCCGACGGCCTCGGTGTCGAAGGCCGAATCCGCGCCGAACGTCAAGCCCTCGCCGAACGTCGAGGCGCCCGCGAACGACGTCGCGCTTTCGTATGTGCCGCCGATGTCCCGAGACGTTTCGAACGTCGTCGTGGCGACATCGTCGCTGAAGATGCTGGAGACTCCGCCGGTCGTGGGAATCCCGTCCGCGTCGACGTCGGCGAGGGCGCGCCTGAGGCTTGTGCGGATGGGATGCCTGTTTTCCGACGGCGAGGCTGCCGAGACGACGGCAGACTGAACGGAGAGCGAATGCGCGGGCGAGCGTCGGCCTGCTCCGGAATGGCCGGGAGATTGGGAATAAGCCGGCGTTTGGGAGCGTGAACGCCTCGTTGGCGAGGGGCGAGAGGCGGCCGGAGAGTCCGTGGGCCCGAGCTGCTGGTCGGGTGTACGTGAGCTCGAAAAGGAGCCTAGGCCTGCGGCGGCGGCCAAGGATTCACGCATTGCGGCGGGGGAATCCCCAGGCTCGCCTCTTCCGGAGGCGCTTGAAGGCGTCCGCGGCGCCGAAAGCCGGAAAGCGGCCGAGGCGGTTTCCTCCGGGTCCTCAGGCGTGATCGACGGCGTCGGCGCGGTGGACGGGAGGAAGTCCGACGGCATGGGAGGAGTGGGCTCCGTGGGGCTTTCGGCTGGTTCGGCGCTTTTGACTTGTGTTGCGTTTTCGGTTGGCGCCGCGCTTGGACTGGAGGCGGCGCTTTGGCTGGGTGAGGCGCTTTCGGCGGGCGTGACGCTTGGGTTGGGGGCGGTTCCCTCGGTTGCGGGACGGTGGGGCGACTCCGCCTGAGGCGGCTCGGGAGAGCTTGCGGACGGATAGGCTGCGGCGGAGGAGGCCGCCGCGGCGAGGGGAGTCGTCTCAGCGGAGGGGGCCGCTGCGGCAGGAGAGGCCGCCGTCGGATGGGGAATCGACGTTGTCGCCGGAGAAGCGGTCGAGGCAGAGGCTGCGTTCCAAGCCGACGGCGTTTCCGGGGCGGCGCGGAAAAGCGGAGTGGCAAGGGTGCGAGGGCGAGTGTCGTCTAGGTCGGGTTCGGACGGCACCTGCGTCGCCCGGGTGAACACGATGCCCGACGGCGCCGAGCCGCCGTTCCCAGATGCGGCGCTGCCGCCGGATCCTCTTCTCTCGCCGGATCCTTCGCTTGCTTCGGGTCGTTCATTCGCGCCCGCCCCCTCGCTCGCGTCGGCTCGTCCCTTCGCGTCGGGCTCTTTTGCCGCCGAATGCCCGAAATCCGCCGCTTTGGGCTTCTCTTCGTAGAGAGGCTTGAGAATGTGGCCCTCGTCGAACGGTCTGCGCTGAGGCGAGTTGTAGGGGTCCGTGGGGATCGTCATGGTTCCTCCTCTTCGAAAAGCGTACGACAGGCGTGGCCGATCGGAAGGGAAGCTCGAAGTCTGGCGAGGCGGGCCTCAGGCCTTGAAGGGCGGGTTTCGGCTTTTCCGATCCGGCCGACTTCGACTCTTCGAGAGGGGGCGATTCCACGTCGCAATCCAACGCGGGAAATGCGGTGCGTGGCGAAATGCGGCATGTGGGCGGCCCAAAGGCCGCCCACATGCCGGTGCTCACTTCAGAGAGCGAAGGTTCACTTCGTTTGTGTAAGTTCCTTGCTGTACTTCGTCGCGCATTCCCTCGCCGCGGTGCTGAGAGCTTCCTTGTCCTTATGGAATTGCTCCTCTTTGCCTTTCCTGACCTCGGCTTTCTGCTTGCCGTCGGCGATGGCCTTCAGGTTTTCGTTGCTCATCTTGTCGTAAATCTTGTCCGCGGCGCAAGAGGCCAACTTCTTGATGGCGGTTGGCGACGCTTTGCGGATAAAGGGCTGGGAGGAGAGAATCTTCGTCAGACCCTTGCTGACGTCTTCTTTCGAAGGCTTTGCGTCGCTGTCACCCCCGCCGCAAGCTGCGAGGGAAAAGGCGAGTGTGGGTATCGCAATGAAAGCTGCGATCTTCTTGCGTAGCATTGTGTTCCTTACTGTTGATGAGACTGCGCTGCGACAGGATAGCTTTATTTCCAGGAAGCTACCGAATCGACCGGTTTCAAACCGTCCATCTGCGTGTAACTGACCATCGGCGTGAACGATGCGTCCCGCATGGATATGGAAGCGTTGAACTTTCCACTTTTCTGAGAAGTGTCGAATCGCTGACTGGAACTCGCAAGGGCGAGGCAGGCGAGCAGGCTAAAGCGGCGGCCAAGCTTGTCTTCGGCACGGCACTCCTTTTCTTTGTGGGCGGCAGATGTTTGGCGGCTTGAACCGCTCTACCGTTCAAGTTACATTACACGTGCGCGTGCCAAGTAAGCGAATCGGGGGGACGACTCCCCGCTGATGTGACTCCCACCCGTTGGCTGCAAAATGTTGCAGTTTCGCGCTGAGATGGCGTTTTTGTAACGAAATGTCTGGTCGTAGGCGGGAACAATCTCCTTGCAGCGGCTTCGGTCCATTGGAGGCGAGATGGCTGCAAGTTTCTCACGCTGCCCCGTCGGCGAGGGTTGAGACAACGGGGGAAACGCTCAAGGAGTGGGCGGAGCCGCGACTGGGCGGCTCCGCCCACGATTCCCGTCCGTGTGAATGCGGCTGTGAACCGGCGTGAGTGGAACTGCCCGGAGTTCGAGGGCGGCCACGGTTTCGCCGCTCGGTCACTGGTTTCCGGCGCCGCCCCCCATCTGCTGCTTGAGTTCGTTGATGCACTGCAGCACGGAGTTCTTGACAAGGGTCTTGTCGGAGGCTGAAAAGGGTGCGCTGGTCTTGCCTGTTGCGAGGCCGTTGAGGGTCACGGGCGTCGCCTTGTCATAGATCTTGTCCACTATGCATGTGGACAGGCTCTGGAGGACAGGCTCGGGCATGTTGGTGTTCTTGAGCTGGGGCAGCTCCCTGACCATCTTTGACATGCCGGCTATGGCGGCCTCCTTGGAGGGCTTTTCGGCGTTGTTCCCGGATCCTTCGTTGCCCGAGTTTGAGTCGTCGGACGAGCTGGCGGACGAACCGTCGTCCGACGGGGATTTCGAACTCGAACCGGTCGCGGAGGACGGATTCGCCGAAGGCGGATTTGTGGAAGCGGTGGCTGCCTTGCCTCCGCCTGAGGTTTCTTTTGACTCCCCCTTCGAGTCGCTCCCGCATGAAGCCAGCGAAAGGGCCAATGCTGGAATTGACAGGAGAACGGACAATTTCTTTAGACGCATGATACCTCCGTATGGTTAAGTTCGGGGGCGGCCGCTGCCTTACAACCGCTTCCATCAGCCTACAAGGGTATCCTGCGAGATCTCCATTCTTTCCATTGGCTTGACTTGTCGCTGTGTTTACCCTGTTGTCTGTTTGCCTGTTGCTGTGCGTATCCTGCCGTTCTGCTCTCTCTAGGGGCATTCATTGCTGTTATGAGGGGCGCTCATTGCCGAGACGGATCTGAACTTTGGTTCGTTCTGCCAGCCGGCGACGGGACGGCGCCTTTGTCCGAATCTGGTCCCTTGGCCGGGTCTGTGCTCTTGTCTTGATCGGGGTTCTTGTCCGGGTTCGCGATCTGGGCGGACGCTTGGCTTGCGCATTCGGCCGTGGCCTTCTCCAGAATCTGCCGGTCTTTCACCGCGATTTGAAAGTCCTGCTTGCCGCTGGCCAAGCCGTTGAGCGTGAAGGCGGTCGCCTGATCGTAGAGCCGCTTTGTCACGCACGCCCCCATCTTTCGGTACTGATCGGCGGAGAGGTCGAGAGACCCGAAGCCTCCCGACTCTTTCAGGATCTTCGTCGTTCCCGCTTCGACGCGCCCGCGCTGAGGCTTTCGCTGGAGTCCCCCGTCGGCTCCCGAAGCCCCTATCGACGTCGATTTCGCGTCGAGGCTGCACGCGGAAAGGGCGAACGGCAAGAAAGGGACGACGGCGACGGCTATGAATCTGGCTGCGCGCATTTTTCCTCCGAAGTTCGCGTGGGCCGCATGCTGATCGTGCGAGAGGCTCGTGCGAAAGGGTCGTTCGTGAAAGGGGTCCGTCAAGGGACTGCTCCAAAAGAATACATGCTCGACGGCGGGCGAAACTGGGTGTGGGGCGAGCTCCACATCCCGACGTCGGGGATGCCCGGTGCGGATCGGATGGCCGACGTCGCTCAGACCGTGTGCGAGACGATAGCTGTGCTGACGGCGCTGTGCTGACGATAGCTGTGCTGACGGCGCTGTGCTGACGATGTCCGACCGGCGACGTCCGCCGGTCTCGTTGCCGTGCGCAGACGATGGGCGTGCTGATCGAATCTCGCCGGTCCGGGCGCTTTGCGCCTTCGCGCGAATGAAAAGCGGGTCCGCGTTTCAATGACGCATAGGCGCTAAGTTTTCGCCGCTTGGTCCACAGATTTTTCCACGTGTTTCCAATCCACAACTGGCATTCAATCGGAAGCTAAGCGAAAGCCGACGGAGTTTAATGCCGTTCATGATTGCTAAAAGTGTAGATAAAACACACATCCGCGCTAAGCAAAAAATGGAAGGGGCGAACGGACGCCGGCAAGCCTTGAGGGCGCACTCGGGAGGCCGCGGCGGAGGCTCGCAAAGGCGGGCGTCGCCCGACGGAAGCCTTCCCGTGGTCGCATTGTCCAGCTCCAGCGCAGCGGTCAGATCGGAAGTCGATCGAATCGCCGCATTGGGAGGCATCGACGTCGAGCATGTGGCGGACGGCGGCGCCGACGCGGCCGTCCTCAATCTGAGCGAGGTGAGGGCGTCGGCGGTAAAAGTCCGCGCGCGCTTTCATCCGGCTTACGCCCCGTACTTCGCCTGGGGGTCGCTCGAGCTCACCCTGCCCGACGAGGCGGAGGACCTTCTCGAGCTGCTTTTGGCGGCAGGGACGACCAGGCGCGGGCAGATCGTCGGCGTCGTCGGAGTTCATGGCGGCGCCGGCGCTTCAACCGTCGCCGCGTGGCTTGCCCGCACATTGGAAGGCAGGTTCCGGGTGGCCCTCGTCGACGCCGACCAGTGTTCTGCGGGGGCCGACCGACTGCTGGCCCTCGACGGGCAGGCCGGCGTCAGATGGGCCGACCTGCGGTCGGATTCGGGCGTGCTGGTCCCTGGGCGGCTGCTCAACTCGCTGCCTTCCGAGCGAGGGCTTGCCGTGCTCAGCGCCGACGATCGGGGCGCGATGCCTTCGGGCGAGGCGGGGGAGGCCGCGGTGGCCGCCTTGTCCCAGGTGCGGGACCTGTGCGTCATCGACTTGCCCGGAGAGGCCTTGATCGAAGGGAGCGCAGCCCATCGGCTGCTCGGATGGCTCGACGTCGTCGTGCTCGTGGCGCGCGGCGGAAGCGGTCCGGCGCGGCAACTCGCCCGGGCTGTGGCGAATGTGCCCGCGGGCGTGGGGATTCTGGTGGCCGCCCTCGGCGTCAGAGGAGGTGAGGCTG
>NZ_DBHHEV010000032.1:0-14477 GCF_057238965.1 Peptidiphaga sp. | reverse complement strand
GAGACCTCGGAATCGATTCCGTGTACCCCGTCCGGCTCCTTTCCGGCCTGGCCGGCGACGTCGAACACGGCGTGGGCGTCGGCGAGCGAAAGAGGTCTGCGACTGCTCGCGATCTTGCAGTCCTCGCCCGGGCGTGCGGGGGCCTGCAATGACGTCGGCCTTCGAACGCGTCGGCCGAGGAAAGGCCGCCGATGGCGCCGGAACCGAGGCGGAGGCGATGCGGCGGGTGCGGGCCAGTCTGGCGAGGGGCGGCAGCGACGGCGGAGCGATCGCCATACTTGACCCCGTCGCCGTCTCCGCGCGCGACGTCGTGGGGGTCGGGCGGCGGCTTCGCCAGGCAATCGCCGGGGCGGGGCCACTGCTTGACCCGCTGCTGAACGATCGGTCGGTCACCGACGTCCTCGTCAACGGCGGACGCGGCGTGTGGGTCGATCGTGGAAACGGGATGGAGCGCGACGAGCGCGCCAGCCGCGGTCTGAGCGACGATTCCTCGGTGCGAGCGCTCGCGGTGCGGCTCGCGGCCGCGTGCGGCCAGAGGCTCGACGATTCGTCTCCGATCGTGGACGGAACGTTTCCCGACGGGTTGAGGCTTCACGCGGTGCTGCCGCCCCTCGCCGCCGAGGGGACCCTCATCTCCCTGCGGGCGCACAGACCCGTCTCCTTCACCTTGGCGGAGCTCGCGGAAGGCGGAATGTTCGACGGCTTCGCGCTTCGGCTGCTGCTGGCCCTCGTTGCGCATCGGGCGAACGTCATCGTCTCGGGCGCGACGGGGTCGGGGAAGACGACATTGCTCGCCGCGGTCCTGGGGGAGGTCCCGAGCGACGAGCGAATCCTCGTGATCGAAGAATCCGCGGAATTGCGGCCCTCGCATCCCCATGTCGTTCATCTGCAAGTGCGAAGGGCGAATGTGCAGGGGGCAGGCGAGGTGGCCTTGAGCGAACTGGTTCGGGCGGCCATGCGGATGCGGCCGGACAGGATCGTTCTCGGCGAGTGCCGAGGCGCAGAGGTGCGAGAGGTCCTGACGGCGCTCAACACCGGACACGAGGGCGGATGGGCGACGATTCACGCCAACTCTGCCGCAGACGTTCCCGCGCGGCTCACGGCGCTTGGCGCTCTGGCGGGAATGGGCGAAGACGTGGTCGCCGCCCAAGCCGCGAGCGCGCTCGACGCCGTCGTCCACATTGAGCGCCGCAACGGCGTTCGCGTTCTCGCGCAGGTCGCCGTTTTGGAAAGGCGCCGCAGCGAGCTGACCGCCTCCGTGGCGTTGGAATTCGAAGGAAAGGCGGTGGCGCGGGGCCCTGCCTGGCCGAGGCTGGCCGCGCGAGTGGGAATGGATGCACGCGCTGGAGCGGAGGCATGCGCCGGATCGGGCGCCCGCATTGGAGCGGAAGTCGACGTCGGGCTGAGCGCCGACGCAGGAGCGGACGCTGGAACTGGAACGGCCGCCTGTGCCGGGGCGGACGCCGCCGGGGAGACGGAGGACAAGCAGATGCGGACGGGCCTGCGAAGCGGCGTCCACTGGCGAAGCGGCGGACGAAACGACGTAGGCGCGCGAAAACGAGACGAAAGGAGTCCGCTGTGAAGAAACGGAAAGGGCGGCTGGGACACGTCGACGTCGGGATGCTCGTCGCGGAGACCGCAACCCGCATGAGGGCCGGAGCCTCCACCGAGAAAGCCTGGGGGCAGACGTGTGCCAGGGCCGGATTCGAAGACGGAGACGCGGTTGACGACGTCGGCGTGCCCGCGGCTTTGCGGCGGATGTGGGCCTCACGCGGGCGGAAGTCCGCCGACGACGTGCGGCTGGGCGTTCCCCCGGCGGTCGCCGTATGCAGGCTGACTCGGGCAACCGGCGCCCCCGCGGCCGACGTCCTGGACGCGTGCGCCGCAGGAATCACAGACGCTGCCGAATCGGCCGCAGCGCGCCGCGCCGCACTCGCCGGGCCCAAGGCGAGCGCTCGCATGTTGGCCTGGCTTCCCCTCCTCGCGCTGGTTCTGGGGTCGCTGATGGGAACGGACACGCTCGATTTTCTTTTGTCCTCCGGCCTGGGGCGGACACTGTCGGCCCTCGGGCTCGCCTTTGAGGCCTTGGGAATTTTCTGGGTGCGCCGCCTCGTTCGGCGTGCGGAAAGAGAGGGATAGCGATGTGGTTTTTCGGGCTCGCCGCGGTCCTTTTCGTCGTCGCGGCGGCGTGGTCGTCAGAGTTCTTCGCCTCCGGCGTTCGGCGCGGCGACGCGCAGGTTGCGCGGGCGTCTTTTCCGCCGGTCGACCAGGCCATGGTCGCGGACCTGGCGGTGGCGGCGATACGTGCCGGGTGCTCGGTGCCCGCGCTTCTTGTGGCCCTTGAATCGGCATTGGCCGAGGAAGAGGAACCGCCCGGCCTTGAGTGCGTGGCGAAGTCCTTGACGATGGGCGGGACGTGGGAGGAGGCGTGGCAGGACGCGCCGAGCCGTTTTGATCCATTGCGCAACGCGCTCGAGCCCTCGTGGGTTGACGGCGCGGCTGCGGTTCCGCTGCTGGAGAGAACGGCTGCGAGTCTGAGAGCCGGCCGCGTGCGGCGCGCGCGGGAATCCGCAGCGCGACTGGGCGCCAAGCTTGTTCTTCCGCTGGGTCTGTGCTTTCTCCCCGCTTTCATTCTGCTCGGCGTCGTTCCCATCGTCGTTTCGGCGGGCGTGGCGATCCTGAGGTGATCGTGCGGCGACGGGCTGAGTGCGGTCGGCGCGTCGTGTCTGCGCGGTCGTGCGGCGTCCGCGGGGTCGCGCGGCGTCTGCGGGGGCGTGCCTGGTCTTCCGTCTGTGGGACACGGCGGTGAAAAGTTCCTAGGAACGAGAGAAGGACTGCGGCGAGAGGCGCGTTGGTGCGAAAAGTCCCTTCTTTCGCCATAAGGACCATTTTAGAACTTGTGGTCCATACATGCGATTTTCATAATAGATTTTGTTTTGAGTGCACTTTATCAATTATGACTTTATAAGCATTTTTCTGATCATGTTATGTGTTTAATGTTGCCATGGTGTCTGTTTAAGATCGCCATTCTATGCATTTAGAAATTGGAGTAAGACTTCGAAGTCGGCCTTTGCTCCGTAAGCGCGTGGTCCAGATTTGCTTGTGCTGGCGCCGACGCCGGCTGACCTCGCTCACGGGAAGAAGCCGTTTGGGGTTCGGCTTCGGCCTCGGCCGTATCGGCCGACCACAC
The DNA here is from genome assembly GCF_057238965.1 of Peptidiphaga sp. Classification (NCBI taxonomy): domain Bacteria; kingdom Bacillati; phylum Actinomycetota; class Actinomycetes; order Actinomycetales; family Actinomycetaceae; genus Peptidiphaga; species Peptidiphaga sp. The sequence continues at coordinate 11,287 of NZ_DBHHEV010000032.1, read as the reverse complement.
AGGTTTATTGAGCAATGCCGAATGCATGGCGCGGCCTCTCGGCTGCGTCGGCCTACCTCGTTTGCGGGGTGGGAAGGCCGGAGCCTGCAGCGGTTGATTTGCGTGACGAATCGGTCCGTGTGAGGGGACTGCGCTCGTGCGTGAAGATTGTCTGATGAGTTTTTCGGGGAATCGGTCGCGGTCGCGTCAAACGGTTAATCGGTGGCATCGGGTAGCCAATCGGTCGCGTCAAGTAATCGCAGTCGGCCCACAGGGCGAAACGACGTCGCAGAGGCTCACAGCCTCGGGAATCCTTCGTCAATCGGGTGCCGTGTTTTGAAAGAGTCAGTCATCGGCGACGAAAGGCGTAGCCGATAGACAGGAGACGACAATGACAACGAGCAAAAGCTTCGTCGACATCGACAAGAGGTCAGGCGAGGCGGGAATGGCCACGGCCGAGTACGCGATAGGAACGGTGACCGCGACGGGCGTCGCAGGCGTTCTGTGGTGGCTTGTCAATCAGGACTGGTTCCGCAACGGGATGAAGGCCCTGCTGAGCAAGATCTTCTCCGTTCCGGGAATGTGATGTGACGATCGGGCGGAGCGCGCACTCTGCCCGATCACATCGCGGCGATCCCGGAATGCGGGCGGATGCAAATTGCCGTGAAACGCATGGTTCAAAATCCACGAGAAAGCCCAAAGCGGCGGGAAGGCCGATAAAGCGACGATTAGGCCGAAAAGCCGCGGAAAGGATGGAAATCTATGAAATGCTCAAAGACTGGAAAAAGACCTCGCGTGAATCGCCCCGACGGGCATTCGGAATCGGGGATGGTGACTGGGGAAGTCGCCATCGGCTCTCTCGTTCTGGCTCTCGTCACGGCCTTTGCCCTTGCGCTTGGGCATATCGCCGTCGCCTATCTCGAAGCCAATGACGCGGCGCGAATGGCGGCTCGCATGGCCGCGCTGGGAGAAGGGGACGGCGCGATCAAGGCCGCCGTCGAGCGTTCTTTTCCCGGTGCGTCGGTGAGCGTCGTCAGCGGCGCCGACACCGTCGAGGCCGTGGTGCACGCGCCGCGAAAGGGATTCAGCGGAAGGCTGGGCATCGACGTTCACGCGTCCGTCACGGCAGCGGTCGAGCCCGGGGTCGGCGGCGAGGCCGAGGCGGGACGCGACTCGGGAACGGGGAGCGACGCCAAAGCCGTCGGCCACGCCGGGACGGGAGGCGAAGCGCCGTGAACGCCTCGACAGATCCGCCCGGCGGCAGAAAGAAAGGACGGGAGATCGGGCGGGGGCGAGGCAGCGAGGGAAGGAGACGGCCCTCTCGGCGTCGGTGCTCGCGGCAGCCGGATCGGCGTTTCCGCCGACGACATCGCCGTCGGCGACTTGATCTGCTTCCAGACTTTCGCGGGCTGAACGAATCGCGTTGGGAGGCCGAGCGGGAGACTGAACGCGGCGCGGGCGCCGTTCTTACGGTCGGCTTCCTTTTCGTGATCTGCACTTTCACGGTTGTGCTGCTGATGGTCGCTTCGACGTGCGCGAGCATCGCCAAAGCCCAGAATGCCGCCGACATGGTGGCCTTGGCCTCCGCGCAGAGAAACGCCGCGGGGCTCGGCGGGTGCCCGTCGTCGGCATACGTCGAACGCACGTACGGCGCCTCGCTTGTGGCCTGCGACGTCGACGGCGCACTTGCGAAAGTGAAGGTGTCCAAGAATCTGACCTACATGGGGGTGACGTATGTGGCCGAGGCGTGGGCCGGGCCCGCTTACTCGGCCGGCGAAAAAGGGTGACGGCTGCCGAGGCGGACGGAGGCGTCAGGGCGGACTAAGACATCGGGGCAAACGAAGACGTCGGGGCGGCTGGGCTGTGGGTGGCAAGGCGCCGCGGCCGCCTCCGCAGCCAAGGGTTGAGAGAGGCAAGCCGATCAAAGCTCAGGGAAGCGCGCAGATTGGGGTCCTACATCAAACCCGGACAACACGTGACGTCTCCGGAGCTCAGGGAAGCGCGCGGATTGGGGGCACCGTAAAGCGCGCCGATTCGGGGCTTCGTGAAGCCCGCCGATCAGGCACGTGCGCGGCGCAACCCGTCGGCCACGACACGCAGGAGCTTTGTCGCTCCGCCCTTCGAAAGGGGCTCGTTGTTGTTGCCGCACTTCGGGGACTGAACGCAGCGGGGGCACCCTTCCGTGCACGGGCAGCTTTCCAAAGCGGCGAGTGTGGCCTCCATCCAGATTCGTCCGTGTTCGAAGCCGTGAAGGGAGCAGCCTGAACCGCCAGGGACGGCGTCGTGGACGATGACGGTCGCCGCTTGCGTGTCGGCGTGCCAAACGGTCGATAGGCCGCCCAGATCCCAGCGGTCGCAGGTCGCCAGCAAGGGGAGGATGCCGATCGAGGTGTGCTCTGCCGCGTGGAGAGCGCCTGGAAGGTCGGACGCCGACACGCCCGCTCGTTCCAGGGCTTTCGTGTCGAGGGTCCACCACGTTCCCGAGGTGCGCAGCTCTCGCACCGGCATGTCGAGCGGGACGCGCCCCAGATAGAGGCCGTCCTCGCTTCTTCGGACGTCGTAACCGGTCACCTGAGACGTCACGAGAACCTCTCCGCGGGCCCAGACCCCGAAATCCGCATGCGCAAGCTCTTCGACGTCCACGATGTGCACCGATGTCGATTGTGTCGCATAGGTTCGGATTTCTTCCTCGCGATGGCGATGGACGACGGCGGCGTCTTCGTCGAGGCTCTCGACCATGTAAGGCACGCCTTGGTGAAGATAGACCGCGCCGGGAAAGACGGTTGCGTCCGCACGAGCAGCATCCACTGTTCCGAGCAGGATGCCGGATTCGCCGTCGACGATGGACACCGTGCCGCCCTCGCCGCGGAGGCTGACCATGTCGTGGGCGTCTGCCCCCAGCGAAGCGTTCCAAAACCAGCCGTTTGGGCGCCGCCGCAGCAGGCCGTCGGACGCGAGGTCGTCGAAGAGGGCCGGGCTGTCAAGCCCGAAAACCTCGGCGTCGGCCTCTGTGAGGGGGAGTTCGGCCGCTGCGGCGCAGACGTGGGGGAGGAGGACGTGCGGATTGGCCGGGTCGAAGACGTTCGTCTCCGCCGGCGACTGTGTGAACGCCTCGGGATGCGAGAGGAGGTACTGGTCCAGCGGGTCGTCCCGCCCGATGAACACGGCGACGCCGGGTTTGCCCGCGCGGCCCGCTCGTCCGATCTGCTGGGCGAAAGAGGCGCGCGTGCCCGGCCACCCCGTGACGACCACGGCGTCCAGCCCCGAGACATCGATCCCGAGTTCGAGTGCGTTCGTCGTCGCCAGCGCTCGCAGTTCCCCCGATCTGAGAGAGTTTTCGAGGGCCCTTCTGTCTTCGGGGAGATAGCCGCCGCGGTATGCCGCGATCTCAGGGTCGAGGCCCGATGCGTTCGCCGCCGACCAGTCGCGGGCAATCTCCGCAACCCGCTCGGCTCCGGCCCGCGAGCGGACGAATGTGAGCGTTTGCGCGCCCGCCGCGGCAAGCACGCCCGTGAGTTCGCCCGCCTCGGTGTTCGCAGCGCGCCGCGGCCCGCCGGGGAAGTCGGTTCCGGCGTCGTGCCCGGTTTTGGGATCGCCCTCGGTTCCAGTGCGACTTCGGGGTTCGGCATGTCTCTCGGCCCCGGCGTCGCTCGGCGGCTCGAGGCCCGTGCCTTCTGCGCGCGGGACGCCTTTCCCTTTCGTGCGCTGCTCGCCTTCGACCTCGCGGCATCGCCACAGGACAAGGCGTTTCGGCCCGCGCGGCGACCCGTCGCGCTCGACGGCCTGGACCGGGCCGAAGGAATCCCCGAGGAAACGACGCGCGGTTTCGGCCGGATCTCCGCTGGTCGCCGAGAGGAAAGCCACGGCGGGGCAGGCCCCGTAGTGGGCTGCGAGGCGCAGGAGGCGGCGCACAGTCGCCGCCACGTTCGCGCCGAAAACGCCTCGGTAGGAATGGAATTCGTCCATCACCACCATCGCCAGGCCCCGCCACAGCCTGGCCCAGCGCTCATGGGAGGCGAGCATGGCGTGCTGGAGGAAATCCGGGTTCGAAAGGACGACGTCGGCGTATTCGCGGGCCCACCGCTTGACGGAGGCTTCGGCGTCGCCGTCGGCCGCCGCGACGCCGATCCGCGGATCGACCTCGCGCGCGAGTCGAGCCAAGCCGACCAATTGGTCTGCGGCCAGGGCCTTCGTCGGCGCGAGATAGAGAACGGACGGCCTGTAGCGGATGTTCGCGAGGCCGCTCCGGCCCCGCCCCCGCCGGCTCAGGAGGTCCAAGGCCGGAATCCAGGCGGCAAGCGACTTTCCCGAGCCGGTCCCGGTTGCGATGACCGTGTGCGCGCCGCCGTGCAGCAGCTCCGCCGCCTCCGCCTGATGCGACCACAGCTCGCGGATTCCGCGGTTTGCGAGGGCGTCCTTGACTTCGGGCGCCACCCATTCGGGCCACGGCGCCCCGGCGCTTGCGCGCGCCGGCATCTCGACGACGGCGGCGACTTGGCCCGGCGTCGCATGGGCGAGAACATGCGAAAGGAAATCAGGGACGCGATCCGACACCACTTAAGTGTGCATCATCGACTAGGTGAGCGTGCGTCATCGGTCGGACGCTTGTGCGCCGTCAACCAGGCGCATGTGCGCCGTCAGCTGGATAAACGTGCGCCGCGCGCCGTCAACCAGGCGCATGTGCGCCGAACCCTCGGGTTTACTATGGTCATGGCCGCTCCGCTTCTTCGCCGCAGTGTTCGTTGCGTCTTCGGCGTGGCTCGCAGCATCCTCGCCGCTCCGCTTCTTCGCTGCCGGTCGCAGCGCCCTTTCCGGTCGGCAGATTTCGCCGCCTTGAGGACGCGCCGCGACGCGTCGTTTCTCGCCTTCGTTCCTTGCCGGCGCCCAATTTTGCCTCGGCGCCCCGTTTCCCGCCGCCGTTTCAAGGGCGGCCCCCGCAGACCCCTCACTTGAAAGAATCAATATATTGTGTGCTAGCGGCGTGTCACCCACTAGATGTAGTATTTGAGGTAGTAGCGTCGATTCCGCTTCCCGAAGGCCGGGCGCGTCGGCCGCTTCGGGGAACTCCCACGACCCAGGAGAGGAACATGGCAATCACCGAGAACCAAGCGACCGCAGAGAACCCAATGACGTCGGCGACAAAGCGCCCCAAGCGCCTCGATCGGCAGCCCCAAGCGGCGGTCCAGCCGAGCGAGGTTCGGACCCGGCCGGGCGAGGCGGCGACGTCGGCGAACGTCGGCGCAACCTCGCATCGCCCGAATGACCCGCAAGCCCCGAATGGCCCGCAGCGATCGGACTGGCGGCAGTCGTCTGCGCAGGCGCCGGCTCCGCACGCATCCGCCAAGTCTCCGGCCTCCCAGCGCGACGGTTCTCGCTCGGCGTCGGGCCTCCCCGTAATCGATGCAGTCTCCACTGTGGACGAGTACCTCGAGCGTTCGGACTGGAGGGTCAACGCCAACGCGAATCAGGGGTACTCGCTGGGCGGCCTCATCCTCAACGCAGCGGGGAAGACCATTGCGAACTATTGGCTGGCCACCGTCTACAGCGAGGAGGAGGCCCTCGCCCACCGCGAAGGCGACTACCACATCCACGACCTCGACATGCTGGCCGGCTACTGCGCGGGGTGGTCGCTGCGCCGTCTGCTCGAAGAGGGATTCAACGGGATTCCCGGTGCGATTTCCTCGGGCCCGCCAAAGCACCTTTCCGCGGCGTGCGGGCAGGTCGTCAACTTCCTGGGGACGCTGCAGAACGAATGGGCCGGCGCCCAGGCGTTCTCCTCCTTCGACACCTACATGGCGCCCTTCGTACGGCTCGACGCTATGACCTATGGTCAAGTTAAACAGTGCATCCAGGAGCTCATCTTCAACCTCAACGTCCCCTCGCGCTGGGGGAGCCAGTGCCCGTTCACCAACCTCACGTTCGACTGGACGTGCCCGGCCGACATCGCCGAGGACCACCCCTACGTCGGCGAGGAGGTCTGCGACTTCACATACGGCGAGCTGCAGGCCGAGATGGACATGATCAACCGCGCCTACATCGAGGTGATGACCGAGGGCGACGCAGACGGCCGGGTCTTCACCTTCCCGATCCCGACGTACAACATGACAAAGGACTTCGACTGGGATTCGCCGAACGCCCAGCTGATGTTCGAGATGACGGCCAAATACGGCCTGCCCTATTTCCAGAACTTCATCAATTCGGAGCTGGACCCGGGCATGATCCGTTCGATGTGCTGCCGCCTCCAGCTGGATTTGCGCGAGCTGCTCGCCCGCGGCAACGGCCTCTTCGGCTCGGCCGAGCTGACCGGCTCGATCGGCGTCGTCACGATCAATCTGGCGAGGCTCGGGTACGTGTACGCGGGCGACGAAGAAGGGCTTTTCGCGCGCCTGGACCACCTGGCGGACCTCGCGTCCTCGACGCTCGAAAAGAAGCGGGCGAAGGTCCAAGAGCTCATGGACGCCGGCCTGTACCCCTACAGCCTGCGCTACTTGGGGCACCTGAACAACCACTTCTCGACGATCGGCGTCAACGGGATGAACGAGATGATCCGCAACTTCACGGACGACCGCTGCGACATCGCCGACGAGTGGGGCCACGCCTTCGCCCTGCGCGTGCTCGAACGCGTCCGCGACCGCCTCGTCTCCTACCAGGAGGCGACGGGGAATCTGTACAACCTCGAGGCCACTCCGGCAGAGGGCACCACGTACCGCTTCGCGAAGGAAGACCGCAAGCGCTTCCCCGGCATCCTCCAGGCAGGGACGGACGCCCAGCCGTACTACACGAATTCCTCGCAGCTGCCCGTCGCCTACACGGAAGACGCCTTCGAGGCACTCGAGATGCAGGCCGATCTTCAATCGATGTACACGGGAGGGACGGTCCTGCACCTGTACATGAACGAGCGGATGAGCTCCGGCCAGGCGTGCAAGGAGCTCGTGCGCCGGGCGCTGACGAACTTCCACCTTCCGTACATCACGATCACCCCCACATTCTCGATTTGCCCGGTCCACGGCTACCTCGCCGGCGAGCACAAGATTTGCGAACGCTGCGCCGCCGAAAACCCCGACGCCGAGCCGCAGGAATGCGAGGTGTGGACGCGCGTCATGGGCTACTTCCGCCCGGTGGCCTCCTTCAACATCGGAAAGAAAGGCGAGTACAACGAGCGCACGCCTTTCACCGAGAAGGCCTCGCGGCTGCCCAAGATCAGCGCTGACGTGCGCGGAAAGGTCGACGCCGAAGGCCTGATCGGCGCGGCGGTCCCGACGGTTGGCGCCGGAGCCTCGACCGACGGTGCCGCGGCCGATGCGGCGCGCGTTGGCGTCGCTGTGGGCGCGGGGGCTTCGATCGACGCCGGCGGACCGGCGAATGCCGCTGCGGCAGACGAAGCGAGCGCGCCCGGAGGAGCCGGGGCGCCGCAGCCGTGACTGTGGCAGAGAAGCCGGTTGCGGGGGCGTCGGCGGGAGGCGTCACGCCCCCCGCCGACGCCCTGAAGCCCAAACTCCCTAAAAGCGCTCGGAGGCCCGAAGCGCCCTCCGCCGCGTCGAAAACTGAGCCCTCCGCCGATTCTCTGGCGATCGCCGGGCTGGTTCCCCTCTCCACGGTGGACTGGCCCGGCAAGCTCGCCGCCGCGGTCTTCCTCCAGGGCTGCCCGCTGGCCTGCCCGTACTGCCAGAACGAGGCGATCCTCGACCCGAAAGTCCCCGGGGCCGTGCCGTGGTCCCAGGTGGAGGCGCTTCTGGCCCGACGGGCGGGGCTGCTCGACGGCGTCGTCCTGACGGGCGGCGAGGCGCTGCGCCAAGCGGGGGTCGTCGACGCGGCGAGGCGGGTGCGCGAGATGGGCTTCGGCGTCGGCCTGCACACGGCCGGGGCTTACCCGCGTGCGCTCGCGAAGACGCTGCCGTACACCGACTGGGTGGGCATCGACGTCAAGGCGATGCCGGATGACTACGCCGCGGCGACCGGCTTCGGGGCGGGGGCAAAGGCCTGGCAGTCGCTGGACGCCGTGCTCGAGGCGTCGGCCGAGCGCGCGTGCCCGGCTCTCGCCGCTGAGGCTGCCGACGCCGATGGCATGGTTGAGCGTGCCGATCGCATGTTTGAGCCCGCTGGTGTCGATTGCCTGGCTCAGCGCGCTGGCGCTGATCGCACGGTTGAGCGCGCCGACGTCGGCCCTCTCGACTATGAGGTCCGCACGACCGTCTACCCCGGTGCGCCCGCCACGGAGCGTTTCGGGGAGCTGCTCGGAGAACTGCGCGCTCGCGGGGTGCGGAACTTCGCGCTGCAGGAAGCTCGAACCGACGGCACGCCCGTGGATTTCCGCGCTCAGGCGCTCGCTTGGGACCGGCGGGCCTGGGCGAAGCGCCTCGCCGAAATGGTCGATGCGGCAAGTCGGGCAGGCTTCGAAAGTTTCGAGGCGCGTTTGGCCTGATTGGCCGGGGAATACCCGGCGATGCTGACTGTATCTCGCCGGTTGCGGTCGGCGGGTGCATTTGGCTTTGGTTGGCCGCAATTCCTTGTCTTTGCGATGACGCTTAGGTGCCGTCCTTGCGTGCGAAGCACAGGCTAGAACTCATGTCGTCGCCGCTTTCCACGGCATGTAATGCGTGTGGTTACCGTCACATTACATAGTGTCGGAAAAAGGTTGTGCGCCCGCCCGTCCGGGAGTACTCTACTATTACGCAACCGATTCGGACGGAGGCGAAAGCCGGACGCCGGGGTGCAGTGACAACCGCATAACAATCACGATATTTCTCTACGTAAGACACCCTCAGGAGGTTCAGCCGGTGACCGTTTTTCATCTTAACACGGACAAATTCGGTGCGCAGCTCGGGACGCTGCGTCAAGCGGGGGCGCATTTCCAAGAAGCCAAGGCCACGTTTTACTCCCATGTGAAGGCTTCTATGGACGCCTGGTCCGACGTCGCCGAGCTCGGCCAATACGGACGGCTGTTGACTGGCACTCTGGCCGTGATCAGCGACGAGTTGGGCAATACCTCGGCGCGCTACACGCGCACAATCATCAACCTCCAACACGCTGTCGCTTCCTTCCAGTCCGTCAGCGAGGCCGACCGCAAACGATACTTGGACGCTTTGGCGGATCTGACCGACAGGTTTTCCTACACCCCGCCGGCCGAGCTCGCCCAAGCCGCGTCCGCCCTTCACTCCTTCGTCGACCCGGCGGGCAAGGATCCGTATGGGGGCTTGTCCGCCGGGGACGGGATCAGCGACGTCGACAATTGCAACGGCGCCGCCACGGACGGGGACGCCCGCGCCGACGCCGACCGGGCCCGTGCCCATGCGAATGCCGGGAGGAATCATGGCCACCCCTAATGTCGACCACCTGTTCGGCATCGAGCCGTGGGACCCGCGTGCCAACGACGCCACCACCGATGCGGTGAAAACCATCGGGGACAAACTCCACCTGGTGGCCGACCTGACCGGGCGGGTCGCCGCTGACCTCGGCATGAACGGGGCCACTGCGGAGGCCGCCGCCGGCGAGCTCGATTCCCTGACCACCCGCGTGCGCCGCTCAGCCGAAGGGATGCACTCCATCGCCCAAAGCCGCACCACCGTCACAACCGCTGGACGCCACGCCCAAGACACCAGCAAACAACTCCAAAAACAACTCAAACTTGTAGACACCGCTTACCAACGAGGAGCGTCCGTAGCTCAAGGTACTCCGATGGGTGGCGTAGTTCTTGCACAAGCTCAGGCGGAGCGTGATGCGAAGCATGCGGAGCTGGATGCGCATGCTTCGCAAGAGCTGGCAAGTCTGGACCATGTCGCGGCCACCGAGGGCAAGGGCCTGCCCTTCCAACCCGAAGAGCAATCCTCCGCCGGTGGGCACGGTCAAGCCTCCGAGGGTACCTCCGGCACAGGAGGAGGGGGCCGAGACCCCCGTTCTCCTCAAGGTTCTGCTTCTGGCGGAGCTGAGGGGCACGTGTCTTCAGGGCCGGGCCAGAATGTGGGCCTGCCGCGCTCGGCCACCGAGTGGAGGGCCACCGGCCTTGGCGAGGCGGTCGGCTCGTCCGGACATGCCAACGAAACTTTCATCCCGCAACGCTCGCCGAGTACGGATCCAAGCATCGGTTTGCAGGGCTCGCATTACGCGCCGCAGCATGTCGACGACCAGGGCGGAGCCCTGCGCAGCGGGCCGGTGCGTCCGTCGGGCCTGGACTCGCCTGCTGTTCATAATCCTCTTGCTGTGGCGGCGACGATGACCGGCGGGGCCGTCGGCTACAAGGTCTTCCAAGCCATCCGCGCCGCAAAGGCGGCCCTTGCCGCTCCGGTTTCGCCGAGAACGGCCGTTCAGTCGGGTGCCGCCACCCGCGCTGCACCCAGCCCCCGCGGAAGCGGGATTCTCCGCGGGGCGACCACCGCCGCCCGCAACCCCGTTTCGGGGACAAGCCCGTCCTCGTCTCGGGGCGGGGCCTCAGGCATCGCCCGCCCGACCGCAGCCTCGGCCTCGGGTCGTTCATCGGGCATCCTGCGCGGGGCGACCACAGCTCCCAGAGCAACTGCCGCCTCGACAGGATCGTCTGCTTCACGCAGCGGGATTGTGCGTGGGGCGACCACCGCCTCCAGAGCCCGGACGAACGATCCCGCCGTCTCAAAAACCAACGGGACAGGCTCCTACAACCGGACAGGCTCAACTGTCTCGGCCTCCAGGAACACCGCCGGAAGTCAGACAGCGAGCCGGACCACAAGCCAAACCTCAGAAAGAACTGCGAGCAGTTCCGGATCCGGGACCCGCACCGCAGGCGGAGCCTCAGCCGCCCGAGTGGGACAGAGCCGAGGCGCGCGGAGCACGTCCGCTGGGCGCTCTCTCGACGCTCGGGCAGCCAGCCCGTCTCGAGGAGCGGACTCGTCGAACGGGCGTGCGGCTTCCCGTCAAGCCCTTTCCGGCCTGACAGGCAGACACTCCCGCAGGCCGGACAAAAAGAAGGCTTCTTCTGGCTCCGACCTCCGCGAGGATAAGAACATCTCGGCCTACGAACCCGATAGGCGCATCACCTTCCTGCCGGCAGGCCCCCACCCAACCGACAACAGCAGCTGGTAAACTCGAAAGCCGGGCGGGGACACGACTTACGTGTCCCCGCCCGGCTTTTCGTTACCCGCTGTTTCGGATGTACTTAACGGCGCCCGTGTCCCGGGTGGAAACCACCTTGGTGGTTTCCACCCATCGGCGTCCGCTCCGACGGAAGATTCCGATACAGGTTGCTTTGATCCTGCGCAGTGTGCTGTTTCTTTTTGCGTGCGTTTCGGAAGGTTGTGAGTCCTCCGAGGGTCAGTGCGGCCAGCGTTGTGCAGCCGAC
>NZ_DBHHEV010000031.1:18756-23664 GCF_057238965.1 Peptidiphaga sp. | reverse complement strand
GCCGACGGCGTGCCGCCTCGCTGAACATGGCCCAAGGACGTGATTCGCACGTCCGCGCCGAGGCGATCCGGGATGGCCTCCGGGACCCGCTTCGCCGTGATCGGATTGCCTTGGCGGTCCTGCGCGCCCTCGGCAACGACGATGATCGAGTCCCTGCGCCCGGCGGCCCTGCCTTCGCGCAGTTTCTCGCACATTGGCGCCTCCCAGCCCTCCTCGGGGGGAAGCTCGGGAATGAACACGTAGTCGCAGCCGCCGGCTATGGCGCTCATCAGCGCCAGATAGCCGCATCGCCTTCCCATCACTTCGACGACGAACGTGCGCTGGTGCGAGGCCGCCGTCGAGGTAATCGCGTCGATCGCCTCAACGATCCGGTGAAGGGCGGAATCGGTTCCCACGGTCATGTCGCTTCCGACCAGGTCGTTGTCGATCGACCCGACGACGCCTGCCAGGTGCAGGCGCGGATGGGCGTCCGCCTGCTCGCGCGTGATCTCGCCCCGCTCGACCAGCTCGTCGAGAAGACCGGACCATTGCGCCCGAAGCTCGTCGGCGCCCGTGAGCGAGCCGTCGCCGCCGACGGCCACCACCCGGTCGATTCCCTTGGCCACCAGGTTCCTGACAGCCGCGCGCATGCCGTCGCGTTCCCGAAAGGCGTCGCATCGCGCCGTCCCAATGGCGGTTCCGCCCTCGTTGAGGATCCCCGAGACGTCCGACCACGTCATCTCGCGTATGAGGCTCCCTCCCTCGACGGCGCCCTTCCATCCCTCCATGACCGCGTAGGGCACGGCGCCCTCGTGGAGGGCTGTGCGCACGACCGCCCGCACGACGGCGTTCATTCCCTGGGCGTCGCCGCCCGAGGTGAGGACGGCGATCTTCCTCGGCTCGCCCGTCGTTGGCTGGTCCATGGTGACTCCTTCTGTGCGCTTCTGGCGGTTTTCGCCGATTGGCCGGCTCGGCGTCCACTCCCATTGTTGACGTTTTCCGGCCGAATGCCAAGAGCTGCAGGACCCAGAAATTCGTTGGACCTTTGGGTCAAATGCCGAAACTCAGTTGCGGAACTCTTCCGAGGCGCGGCGATTTGACTTCTGCAGGCATCCGCGGTCGGCGGGGGCGCTTGCGGCGGGACAGGCCCGCTGACTGCGGCGACGTCGGCGGGGATTCCCGCCGAGCCGCGCCGTTGCCCACAACGCTGCCCGGGACGACGTCGGTGACTGACGGCTGCGGGGCGTGTAGGGTACTGAGAGGACGCAAAAATAACGACGTCGTCGACAGCCGACGTCGATTGCTGCACGCGTAGCGGACGCCGCCTGAAACTCAACGAAGGGGAGAGCCATGGCTGAGAATGCGAACTCCGAGCCCGACAATCCGGATTCCGGAGATCCCGAAGAGGCCCGTGAGTTCGGCGCGCGCGAGGTCGGCGGAGAGGCGGAGAGCCGCCAAGCGGACAACCGCGGACTCAGCGCCGATAATGTCAGCGGAGAAGACGGCGCCGGTCAGCTAGAAGACGGCGCCGCCGATGCCGACGATCAGGAGCCTGGCAAAGCCCCGTGCGACACCTACCAAATCTTCGGCAAGGAGTTTCGAGACAGCCAGGTGGAGGAACTTGACGCCCTCCTTTCGAGCCTCGGTGAGGACATCGAAGGGCTTCGCGAGACGAAAGACCAGATGGTGGAGGCATTGCTGGCGATTCCCGACAGCCTTCCGGGCACGAACCTGGACGAAGCCGCAGAAGCGGCGGCGAAGGCCGTGGAGAAGAGACAGGAGGATTTCATTTCGCGCCTTGAGGAGCTTCGGGGCGACATCGCCGAGGAAGTGGACTTCGCCAAGTGGAGACACGAACTCGCCGACGGCAGCGACCGCCGGTCGGGCAAAGAGGACGGCGGCACGGCGTCCTTCGAGTGACACGGCCTTCGAACGGCGAATTTTCGAGCAAAGCGGCCTTCGAACGGCGAACTTTCCGAGCGACGCGGTTTTCTAGCGGCAAATTTTCAAGCGACGCGTTTCCAAGCGACGCGGTTTTCGTGCGATACACGCTTGGACGTGACGGGGCGGACACGCACCCGTCGCCCAAACTGTTGAATTTTCACTTCCTTTTCCCTCTTGAAGTGGCGTCCGCCACTGTCTACGATTTGGTTAAGTTCGGTTTTCTCGAGCACAGAGGCGGTGCGGGCCGAACGGGAAGGATGGGCAATGAAACGCAAGATTTTCCGTACGAGGACAGGGGTCTCTTTTGCAGGAGCCTGCGCGCTGGCGGCCAGCGCGCTCGTGTCGATTCCAGCGTCTGCGGCCGATTCGGGCTTCGCCGTCGTCGGGAGCCTGCAAAATGAGGTTTCGGGCTGCCGCGACTGGGACGAGAAGTGCACCCAGACTGAGATGACCCGCAACTCGCGGGGAGTGTACGAATACAAGGCGATTCTTCCGGCCGGGAAGTACGAGTACAAGATCGTCGGCGGGCATTCCATGGACAATTCGTGGGGCAACGGCTCGGCGAACATGCCGATTTCCGTGGCGGGAAGAACCAAGGTGACTTTCCGCTTCGATCCGAGGACGCACAAGGTCGGCGTCTGGATCCCCACGAAGGGCGGGTTCTCGCCCGAGGACGGAAGGCTCGTCAAAGCTCCCGGCAAGAGAGGCAACGGCGAGAGCTTCTACTTCGTCATGACCGACCGCTTCGCCAACGGCGACCCCTCCAATGACACGGGAGGCTACGGCTCCGACCGCATGGCCTCCGGCTTCGACCCGACTCACAAGGGCTTCTATCAGGGAGGCGACATCGCGGGCCTGCGCTCGAAGCTCGACTACATCAAGGGCTTGGGCACGACGGCGATCTGGCTCACGCCGTCGTTCAAAAACCGGCCGGTGCAGGGCTCGGGCGCAAACGTTTCGGCCGGATACCACGGATACTGGATCACCGATTTCACCCAGATCGACCCGCATCTGGGCACGAACGAGGAGCTCGCCCAGCTCGTTCGGGACGCCCACGCGCGAGGAATGAAGGTGTATTTCGACATCATCGTCAACCATACGGCGGACCTCATCTCCTACGAAGGCCAACAGGGAGGGTCGGCCCCGTACGTCACGAAGGCGCAATCGCCGTACAAAGACGCGTCGGGCACGCCCTTCGATCCGTCGAAGGTCAGCACGTTCCCGGAGATGTCGGCGCAGACGTCGTTCCCCTACGTTCCCAAGCGGACAGGCAAGGTCGTCCCCGACGAGCTCAACGACGTCACCCTTTACCACAACCGCGGCGATTCGACGTGGAACGGCGAATCGGTCACCTACGGAGACTTCGTGGGGCTCGACGACGTCATGACGGAAAACCCCAAGACGGTTCGCATCTTCGCAGACGTCTACAAGAAATGGATGGATTTCGGGATCGACGGATTCAGGATCGACACGGTCAAGCACGTGGATTTCGAGTTCTGGAAGAAGTGGGCGAAAGAGATCAACGACCACGCGAAGAAGTCCAACCCCAAGTTCTTCACCTTCGGCGAGGTCTACGACGGCGCGGCCACGGCGCGTGCGCCCTACACGTGGCGAACAGGCCTCGGGGCGACCCTCGACTTCGGCTTCCAGGAGGCGGTGACAGGCTACGCGGCGGGCAAGCCGAGCAAGTCCGTCGGAGACTTCTTCGCCACGGACGACATGCTCACGACGCCGACATCCGGCGCGGCCGACCAGCCGACCTTCCTCGGCAATCACGACATGGGCAGGGCCTCCTTCATGATCGCGGGGGCGGGCAAAGGCGACACCCAGGCCCGCACGATCCTCGCCCACAAGATGATGTTCCTCATGCGCGGCCAGCCGTCTACTACGGCGACGAGCAGGGCTTCATGGGCACGGGAGGTGACCAGGACTCCCGCCAGTCGATGTTCGCCTCGAAGACGGCCGAGTATGTCAACCAGCCTCTGGCCGACGGCACGCAGATGGGGTCGAAGGACCGCTATTCGACGTCGGCGCCGATATACAAGGAGATCGCCTCCGTCGCGAAGCTTCGCCACGCCCACCCCGGGCTCGAGAACGGGGCTCAGATCGAGCTGTACCGCTCCGACGACTCCCCGGTGTACGCATTCGCCCGAGTGGACAGGAAGCAAAAGTCCGAGTACGTGGTGGCGGTCAACAATTCGACCGCGCCCGCCAAGGCGAGGTTCAAGACGATGACTCCGAAGTCGGCCTACAGGGCGCTGTACGGAGCCTCGGGGTCGGTGAGGTCTGCGCGGAACGGCGAGGTGACCGTCAAGGTTCCGCCCCTCTCGGCGGTCGTCTACAAGGCCGACAAGAAGCTGGCGAAGGGATCGGGTTCGATTGCGGTCACGCCGGATTCGGGCCAGGCTCTCGTTCGGACGACGTCGACGCTTGCCGGCCAGGATGTCACTCAGTCGCTCGTTCCGGTCTCGGCCGACCTCGGCGCCAACAGGTGGGCGGAAACGACCTTCTCCTACAGGATCGCGGGAAGCCCCAAGTGGAAAGTCCTCGGGACGGCCGCCGGGCCTAAGCCGCGGGTCTTCCACGACGTCACCGACATTCCCGACGGGACCCTCGTGGAGTACCGCGCGGTCTCGGTGGACGCGAAGGGAAGGACGACAGTCGATTCGGGATTCGGCTCCGTGGGAGTCGACCAGTCCGCCGGGCGGACAGTCCGGCACACGCGCAAGTGAGGCGCGAGTGAGCGGGCGGAAAGGCGGCCCGCAAGCGCGTGGGCAGGACCGCGTGCGGATGCCGAGGCTGCGCCGCTGACCGCGGAGCCTCCTCGCGAATGACGGAGACGCCGACCGCCCTTCGGCAAGCTCGCCGTCCTCGGACGACAGGCCCCCGCTGACGAAGCGGGGGCCTGTTCCCGAATTCGCGTGTTTCCCTGGCCGCAACAGGGTAAACTGTATACGTTCCATGAAAACCAACGAATCGCGCATG
>NZ_DBHHEV010000031.1:5306-18746 GCF_057238965.1 Peptidiphaga sp. | reverse complement strand
ACGAACGGGCCCGTCAAGGGCGAGGGACAAGCCATAGGTCTGTGGCTGGACGATGAGACGATAGCGTGGCCGAGCGGAGAGGGGGCGGCCTACCGCCTCTACTATGCCGCGCGCGGAGGAATGAAGCGCACGGGCGCGAACGTCACGGGCGCCGACGGCTCCGTCGAGCTCGTCGTCAAGGGCGGCGGCCTGACGGAGGATCAGAAGCGGCGCGACCCCTACATCACGGCTTCATACACGCCTGACGGAAGGGACTACACGGCTCTGCGGCCTTCCGGGAAGATCGACGTCGCCGAGATCCTCAAGGGCCAAACGGCCGTCATGGAAGTGGGCGCCGACGGTGCGCCGATTGCCTTTTCCTCCCTCCAAACCGCCCGCGTGCTTGACTTTCTCTACGCTGCCGCTGCCAAGCGCCGCAGGCACGGGGTGTCCTCCGGCGGCGGCGTGCCCACCCTCTCGCTGTGGGCGCCGACGGCGAAGTCCGTCGCCCTCCGCCTATACGCGAACGGCGACGTCGCCGCGTACGAGGAGCATCCCATGGAACGGCAGTCCGACGGGTCGTGGACGATCGAGGGAGACGCCTCGTGGGCCGACAGGTCCTACGTCTACGACGTCGAGGTTTACATACCTCAGACGTCTGTCACGAAGGAAGACGCCTCTCAACAGAGTCTTGCGGACACCGTGGCGCACAATCTCGTCACCGACCCCAACTCGGTGGGGCTGACCACCGATTCAAAGCGCTCGGTTGTGCTCGATTTGGACGACCCGAGGTATCAGCCCGAGTCGTGGAGGGCGAATGCCGCGCCCGCCATCTCGAACCAGGCCGAAAGGTCGATCCTCGAGATGCACGTGCGCGATTTCTCGGCCACGGACGCAACCGTCCCCGAGCGGCTGCGCGGAACCTACAGCGCGTTCTCTGTCAAGGGCTCCCACGGCATGGCCTATCTTCGCGAGCTCGCCCGCGCGGGGATGAACACGATACATCTTCTGCCCACCTACGACTTCGGCTCGGTCCCCGAGAGCCGCGCGGCGCAGGCGACGGTCGACGTGCCCGATTCCGGGGCGACGTCGCAGGAACAGCAGGCCGCCGTCGGCGAGGTGGCGGACACCGACGCCTACAACTGGGGGTACGACCCTTTCCATTACACGACTCCCGAGGGCTCTTACGCCGTCAAACAGTACGGGGGCGAGCGAACGGCGGAATACCGAGACATGGTCGGCAATCTCCACTCTGCCGGGTACCAAGTGGTCCAGGACGTCGTCTACAACCACACGTATGCCCACGGGCAGGACGAAAAATCGGTGTTCGAGAAGATCGTCCCCGGCTATTACCACCGCCTGGGATACGAGGGCCAAACGCTCACGACGCCCTGCTGCGGAGAATTCGCCACCGAGCACGCCATGGCCGAGGAGCTCATGGTCAACTCGCTTTTGACCTGGGCGAAAGCCTACAAGGTGGACGGATTCCGCTTCGACCTCATGGAGTTCAATTCGGTTGACACGATGAAGCGAATCCGCGCCGAGCTAGACTCGCTGACGTTGGACAAGGACGGCGTGGACGGCTCTCAGATGTACCTGTACGGGGAGGGCTGGTCTTTCGGAACCACGGCCGACGGCTCGCGATTCGCGCCGTCGGTGCAAGGGACCCTCGGCGGAACGGGGATAGGGACGTTCAACGACAGGCTGCGCGACGCCGTCCACGGCTCCCAGTCCGACGGGAAGAACGACACGCAGGGCTTCGGAAACGGTCTGTTTACCGATCCCAACGGAGTCGCGGGCGGTGACGCCGACATGCTGCGGTCGTACACCGACGTCATCCGTGTGGGGCTGGCCGGAAACATCGGCTCCATCGAAATACATGCCGCGGACGGAACCCTCAAGAAGGGGAGCGAGATCTACTTCAACGGCCAGGTGGCCGGCTACGGGACTCAGCCGGAAGAGACGGTCAACTACGTCGACGCCCACGACAACGAGACCCTCTTCGACCTCAACATGTGGAAGATGCCCGGAGGCTCCCGCATGTCGGACAGGGTGCGGATGAACACCCTGTCTTTGGCCGCGGCGACCCTCGGCCAGTCTCCGGTGTTCTGGCACGCCGGAACCGACCTTCTGCGTTCGAAGTCCATGGACCGCAACTCCTACAACTCGGGTGACTGGTTCAACGCAGTCGACTGGTCGGGAAAGGAGTCCAACTTCGGCGTGGGCCTGCCTCCCGCCAGGGACAACTCGGTCCGTTGGAAGGCGATGAGCTCCTACATGTCCAATCCGGCGAACAAACCGGACAGGGCCGACATCGCCGCGGCCCACTCTCAGGCGCTCGACCTTCTCAAGCTGCGTGCGAGCACTCCTCTGTTCACGCTTGGAGACGCCGCCTCCATCCGGGAGAAGGTCTCCTTCCCGAACTCGGGCCCCTCGGCGACTCCCGGCCTTCTGGTCATGAGCATCGACGACACGAAGGGCAAGGACCGCGACGGAAGGCTCGACGGCGTGTTGGCCGTTTTCAACGCCTCGCCCAAGCCGATAACCGAGAAGATCGAGGGAATGGAGGGCAAAGCCTACGAGCTCTCCGAGGTGCAGGCGAAGGGCTCCGACGACGTCGTCAAGGCCACCGCATGGGACCGCGCGACGGGAACCGTCACGATTCCCGCGCGCACTGTCGCGGTGCTGACGCTTGCCCAGGCAGCCGAGGCCGACCTTTAGTAGCTCGAGGCAAGGCTTAAAGCCCGGAGGGCCAACGTCTAAGATTGGGCTCAAGAACAAGGACCTTCCCGAGCGCGGTTCGCCGGGCAAGAGGGAGCCAACGAAAGGAACGAAACGTGAACGCACCCGTCGATCCGACCCAAACGGAGGCATGGGCGAAGCTTGCCCAGACCGCCTCCGCCTACGTCCCCGATTTCCGGCGCGCATTCGCCGAGGACCCGCAGCGTGCCGAGCGCTACTCCCGCCGTGCCGCCGACCTCTTCGTCGACCTGTCGAAGGACTATCTGGACGAGGAAATCCTCGCGGCTCTGCTCGAACTTGCCGACGAGACGGGCGTCGCCGCGCGTCGCGACGCCATGTACGCGGGCGAACACATCAACGTCACCGAGGACCGCGCGGTTCTCCATACCGCGCTGCGCAGGCCTGCAACCGACGAGTTGACGGTCGACGGCCAGAACGTGGTCGCCGACGTCCACGAGGTCCTCGAAAGGGTCTACGATCTCGCGAGGCGCGTGCGCTCGGGCCAGTGGACGGGGGCCAGCGGCAAGCCGATCCGCACCGTCGTCAACGTGGGCATCGGCGGATCGGACCTCGGGCCCGTCATGGCCTACGAGGCGCTCAAGCCGTACGTCAAGGAAGGCCTCGAGTGCCGTTTTATCTCCAACATCGACCCGACGGACGCGGGGGAGAAGCTCCGCGGCCTCGACCCTGAGACCACCCTGTTCGTCATCGCCTCCAAGACTTTCACCACCCTGGAGACGCTTACGAACGCGAGGGCGTGCAGGGCGTGGCTGCTGGGCGGCCTCGCCGAGCGCGGGCTCGAGACGGAAGGCGCCGTCTCCAAGCATTTCGTCGCCGTGTCCACGAATCTCGAAAAGGTCGCCGAATTCGGCATCGATCCGGCAAACGCCTACGGATTCTGGAGCTGGGTAGGCGGGCGCTACTCCGTGGACTCGGCCGTCGGCACGTCGCTGGCCATCGCGATCGGGCCCGAGAACTTCGCCGACTTCCTGGCTGGTTTCAGGGCGATCGACGAGCACTTTGCGCAGGCTCCCGCAGCGCAGAACGTCCCCCTGCTCATGGGGCTGCTCAACGTCTGGTACGCCAACTTTTTCGGCGCGGCGACCCACGCTGTGCTGCCCTACTCCCAGTACCTCCATCGCTTCCCGGCCTATCTTCAGCAGCTGACGATGGAATCGAACGGCAAGCGCGTGCGTTGGGACGGCAGCGACGTCGCCACCGGAACGGGCGAAGTGTTCTGGGGCGAGGTCGGAACGAACGGCCAGCACGCCTTCTACCAGCTCATCCACCAGGGAACCCAGCTGATTCCGGCCGACTTCATCGCCTTCGCCAATCCGCGCCACGCGCTCTCCGACGAGGACGGGACGGATCAGCACGAGCTGTTCCTCGGCAACTTCTTCGCCCAGACCAAGGCTCTCGCCTTCGGAAAGACAGCCGAGGAGGTCCGCGCAGAGGGAACGCCCGAGGCGATCGTGACCGCCCGCATCTTCCCGGGCAACAAGCCGACGACGTCGATCATGGCCCCCGAGCTCACGCCGTCGGTCCTCGGCCAGCTCATTGCGCTCTACGAGCACATCACCTTCGTGCAGGGCGCCGTCTGGGGGATCGACTCCTACGACCAGTGGGGCGTGGAGCTGGGCAAGCAGATGGCCAAGGATCTGGGGCCCGCCATCGCCGGCGACGCCGAAGCCCTCGCGGCCCAGGATTCCTCGACCGCAAGCCTCATCGACTACTATCGCGCCAATCGCAAATGAGACCCTGACGGGAGCCACCCCGCCGGGAGCGATTGGACGCCGATGTGGCTCTTGCCTGCAGCAATTAGAGCCAATCCGAACCGGAACGATTCGTCCCGACGCGAATCTGACTCGACCCGATGCGCATCCATCTGTGCCGGGCTTGATGTGCGCGCCGCCCTCTCACCGAATGGGACAGCCCTTTCACCCGAAGAGACGGCGGCGCGCACATAGGCGGCGCTTTGCCCCGCTGCGCCGCTCTGTCACCGGCATTCTGGTCGCGCTCCTGACACCGTCGGCCCTGACGCCGTCAGCTCGGCGACTTGCCGGTCTTCGGTTCGGCGGCCCGTCGGCTCGTTCCCTCTATTGTTTCAATCCAGCTTTTCGTTGCTTTATTTGCTCAACGATCTATTTTCCTAAGTTTTTAATATGAAAGCTTGTATCCATTCATTTTAATGACATGGCTTCTATCAGATAGGTTTTTGTGTTTTTTAAAGTTTCTTAAACGATTTGTTCTTGAAGTAAAGCCTTTGTGTTTATAGGTTGGTCTAGTTTTTAGACTGGGGAGACCTGCACCCGTTTTCCCCTTGAAACTGATGGATCGTTCTTTACATTTTGACTATTATTGAAGTAAGTCAATAGCCGTGAACTCGCGGAAGCCTCACCCATTGACGGTGCGGTTGCGGCGGCCGAGGGTTTCGACGCCTGGGGTTTTCGGGCCTTGTGGCAAGGCACATGAAAGAGCAAGACAGGGGGAATCCGTGGGGATCTTCTATCTCGACAGAGACAGCTTCGATGCGCAACTGAATCTCTTGGTGTCGGCAGGGGACAACTTCGACAGCGCTAAAAACAAGTTTTATGACGGTGTCAGAGAATCGAGTGAAATCTGGTCAGAGCTTAACGAGCTTGACCAGTTTGGACTGCTTCTTCGGGGTTCGTTGGCGAGGATCGATGATCGACTGGGGCAGATATCGTCGCGGTATAAAGGGATCGTTTCTGATCTTCAACAAGCTGTGCAGAATTTTGCGGGAATTGACGAGAGTGAAAGAAAAGATATTATGACGAAGCTAAACGGGCTGACCGATAAGTTCTCCTTCATATCTACGAACACGCCGTAAAGATAGACTTTCGACTTAGCCTCAAGGGCTTTGATTGAAAACATAACTTCTGACTTAAAGAGAGGGCATCTGATTGGAAAAGGAAGTCGGCCGTGGCGTTTATGCCGTTTCTCGGCGTCGTCGAACCGACGACCGTCGTGCTGATCGTTTGCGAGCGCATAGTCAATATATGGAGGCGCGCATAGACGTTTAGAGTGCGTGAAAAACCTAGAAACTAGAGAACCTAGAAGCTAGAGAATCTAGAAACACAGAGACAACCTAAAAGCACATAGACATTTTTCCGGATGCCGACGTCGATTCGAATGGCGGCGACGGCAAGGCCGACGTCGGTAGGACGGAGGTCTGCTAGAACGAAAGGAGGAGTCATGGCGACTCCCAATGCCGACAGGCTTCGCGGGATTGAACCGTGGGATCCAAGCGCCAACGATGCGACGAGCGAAATTCTGGGCACAATCAAGGAGGAGCTTGATTCTGTGGCCGCTTTGACCGAATCGGTCGCGACAAATCTGGGATCGGCGATCAGGGGCTCCACCGCTGACGCGGTGACGGCCAACTTGGACGACCTCGGCAAGAAAGTGCGTCGACACTCCGAGGACATCGGGGTCATCGTGGGGGCGCGAAAAGAAGCTCTGGACGCCGGGCGAGAGGCGCAAAACAAGAACACAGAGATTCAGAAGGAGCTGGCGAACGCCCAGGCCCAGTACGATTCCATCATCCAAAAGGAACCGTACCTCCAGGCGGAAATGCACGCTGTGCGGATGCTCGACGCCGCGCATGCCAAGGCGGAGAATCAGGCGATCACCGTGCTGACCACTCTGCGAGAGCGGACGGCGGCTGCGATCGAGTGCATTCCGGCTTTCGGAGACCGGGAAACAGGTTCTTCCAACGGGAACGACCCCGGCAGGCGCCGTTCTGGCAACCGTCAGTCTTCTGACGGCAGCGATTCCCGCCGACGCTCGGGCGGCGGCTCCGGCAGCGGGCAAAACGGTTCGGGCGCGGGCGGCTCAGGCTCTGGCGACGCCGGCGGTTCGGGCGGCTCCGCCTCCGGCCCAATTCGATCGGCCACGAAGTGGTCGGCAACGGTCCCCGACCCTTCCGCCGGAAGCTCGGGAAGCGTCTCGCCCGGCGGGGACGGCGGCCTGGCATTGCAGAGATCGCATTTCACGGTCCATCAGACCGGCGACGTTTTCCAGGGAGCGGCACGTCCTTCGATCCTGCATTCGCCCTCCGTGCACAATCCCGCTGCGGTCGCCGCAGCGGCGTCGGGAGGCGCCGCCGTCGCCGGGTACAAGGCTTATCAGGCGGTTCGCGCGGCGCGTGCCGCGAGTCAGTCGGGGGCGGCAGCGCGGGCGAACGGCGCGGCGGCGCGGGGCGTGGGAATGGCTCGGGGTGTGACGACGGCCGCGCGCGAGGCGTCGGCGACGTCGACGAAGGGCGCTGCGGCGAAAGGCGCTTTGGCTCGGGGCGGCGCGTCGGGAGTCGCCCGTCCCGCCGCAGCCTCCGCTCGCAGCGGCGGGATAGTTCGGGGAGCGACGACGGCGCAGCGCGCAGTCTCCCAGGCGCCGGCTCGCGGTTCCGGCATTGTCAAGGGCGCGACGACGGCTTCGCGTGCAAGCGTGCCGAATGCGTCCCAAGGGTCCTCCGGGGGATACGGACGCACGGGTGCGGGTTCGAAGGCTGCGAGAAGCGGCGTCGGCGCCTTGACCGCCCGCGGCGCGCAGACCGGGGCCGGCGCATCGTCCTCGGCGCGCGGAGGCAATTTGGGCCGCGGCAATGCGGCCCGCGGAGCCGCAGCCTCCCGTGGAAACGGCTTGGCCGGTTCGGTTCGTGCGGCCGGTTCGGTTCGCGGATCCGGGGCGGCGCGCGGAGGGACGGGCCTTGCCGGGGCGGCGCGCGGAACGGGAGCGGCGGCGAAGAACGCGGCCGTTCAACGCGCGGGAAGCGCTGGAGCCGGTGGCGCAGGGGCCGCCCGCGGGAACGTCGCTGGCTTGCGCGCTTCGACGGGCGGACCGGGTGTGAAATCCGCGGGCCTGCCTGCGTACGGGCCGAAAAACGGAATGTTCAAGCAAGGCCTTTCGCCGCGGCCTGCGGGGTCGGTTGGAAAGGGCGGCATCGTCTGGCGGTCTGCCCCCGATGCGCCGCCCGCTTCTGCGACGGCCAGGGCGGTCGCCGGCCTGGCCGCAGGAAGGAGGCGAGACGGCGAGGAAGATGCTCGGCAGTCCCCGCAAGGGCCCAGTCAGGCCTCCGACTACGAGCAAGGCAGGGAAGTCACTTTCTTGGAGGCCGGAACTTGGCAGTGCGGCGATGCGGCGACCTGGCAGCAGGGCCAGGCCGCGCCGCAGCACAACAAGGGGCCCCAGCACAACGGCGCAGAAAATTTCTAGGTCCAAGGGACCTGAGAAAAACGGGCCGCAGCGCCTATTCTTGACCGTGGGCGCGAGCGCGCCGAACATTGCGCCAACGCGCTGAGTCCACGACCGCGACGAATGAATCCAGACAAAGGAGACCTGATGGTTCGTACGCCAGTTACCGTCACCGTTACGGGCGCCGCCGGAAACATCGGCTATGCCCTCCTCTTCCGCATCGCTTCGGGCGCATTGCTCGGCTCTGACACGCCGGTGCGCCTCAACCTGTTGGAAATTCCGCAGGCAGTGAAGGCCGCGGAGGGCACGGCCATGGAGCTCAACGATTCGGCTTTCCCGCTTCTTGAGTCCGTCAATGTCTACGACAGCGTCGACGACGCGTTCGACGGGGCGAACGTCGCCCTGCTCGTGGGCGCGCGCCCGCGCACCAAGGGAATGGAGCGAGCCGATCTCCTGGAGGCCAACGGCGGGATCTTCGGGCCGCAGGGCAAGGCCATCAACGACCGCGCGGCCGACGACGTCAAGGTCCTCGTCGTCGGCAATCCGGCGAACACCAACGCCGTGATCGCCATGCACTCGGCCCCCGACGTCCCCAAGTCGCGTTTCACCGCGATGATGCGGCTCGACCACAACCGCGCCATCTCGCAGCTGGCCGCCAAGACGGGGGCGCCCGTCGCGGACATCAAGAAGATGACGGTGTGGGGCAACCATTCCGCCGACCCATACCCCGACGTCTCGTACGCCACGGTGGCGGGCAAGCCGGCCTCCGAGCTCGTGGACGCCGAATGGCTGGAGTCCTTCTTCGTTCCGACCGTCGCCAAGCGCGGCGCGGCGATCATCGAGGCCCGCGGGGCGTCGTCGGCCGCCTCGGCCGCCTCTGCTGCGATCGACCACGTGTACAACTGGGTCAACGGCGTGCCCGAAGGCGACTGGGTCACCCCCGGCGTCTACCAGGACGGAACGCACTACGGCGTGCCCGAAGGACTTATCTTCGGCATGCCCGCGACGGCCGAGAACGGCGAATGGGTCGTCGTCGACGGCTTGGAGGTCTCCGACCGCACGCGCGCCGGAATCGAGCACAACATCAAGGCGGCCCAGGAAGAACTGGACGCGGTCCGCGCCCTGGGCCTTATCAAGTAGCCCGCCTGCGGCGGCCTTGATTTCACAGGCGGCCTCCTCCTTCGGGAGGAGGCCTTCCTTTGTTCGGGTGCGCTGAAACGAAAGCGCGGCAAAGAACAACGCGCGCGGGAGCCCTTCAAATCCACTGCCTCGCGAACGGCCCGCCCGAGATTTGAAAGCCCTCGCCCGTTGTAGGTTGACGAGGATCACAGTGGGAGAAGTTTCCTGTGCCGTCAGCCCCGTCGATTCCTTTATTTGGCAATGGCATCCGTAGCGAATCCGCTGCATACCGCCCCGTAAAACCGGGCGCTTCGGGCGTGGAAGCGGCGCGTTTGTCGATTATGGAAGGCGTGTTTGTAGATTATGATTGATACACCACACTCAACGATTGGGATTATCGAGTACTTTAAGGTAGATTACTGCTTCGTAAGTGTTGGCTCCGAGGGATTGCCTCGCGGATCGCGCCCGCGAGGGCGGAAGATTGGAGTGTTACTTGTCCGAAGAGCGTGTGGACAGTGCGGGAGAGCGTCTAGGCGAGGCGGGGCAGGCCCAGGCACATGTCGTTGGCCAGGCTCGTTTTCCGCTGACGGGAAAGCAGTCGCCCATCGTTCTCCATACAGAGCTCACGGGTTCGACGCAGGACGACCTCGCCGATTTGTGGCGCGAGGGCTCGGTTCCCGCGGGCGCCGTCATGATCGCCGACAACATGACAGCGGCTCGGGGAAGAGTCGGGCGCCCATGGTTTACGCGAGCGGGGAAGTCCCTGCTCGTTTCCGTTCTTCTGGAGTTCGACGAATCGATCGCCGACCGTCTGGCGTGGGTGACGCTCGCGGGCGCAATGGCCGCGCTTGAATCGGTTCGGCGGCACTGCGAGCAAGAAGGCGGGGCCGAGACGGCGATCAGCTGGCCCAACGACGTCGTCGCCATCACGCCTGCGGGGCCGCGCAAACTCGGCGGGCTTCTGGGCGAAGTCTGCGGCAGGCGCGACGGCAAGGTCGCGTGCATCCTCGGGTGGGGCTTGAACCTCTCGCTCGAGGCCGACGAGCTGCCCACCCCCACGGCCGCCTCTCTTTTGACGTCCGGCCTGAAAACAGCCGGACGCGACGAACTCATCGCCACGTACCTCGAAGGCCTGCACGCTCGGCTCGACGCATTGGCCGACGCCGGCGACCCGCAGGCTGCGGGCCTCGTCGACGAGGCCAACGCCGTCACGGAAACGCTCCGGCCGGGCGTCGTCGTGGGCCGCCCGCGCCTTGAACCGCTTGTGGGCGAAGGCATTCGCGTCCTTCCCGACGCATCCCTTGAAATCCTAACGAGGAACGGCCTCGAAGTGGTCACCTCTGGCGAAGTCTCTCTGCTGGGCATGCAGCCCCGCGCGGAAGGAGAAATACGTTGATTAACCGCGTCCTCATCGCGAATCGCTCGGAGATCGCGCTGCGAGTCATCCGAACGGCGCGCGACATGGGTATCAAGTCCATCGCCGTGTACTCGGATTCGGATCGCGACGCCCAGTTTGTCCGGGAAGCCGACGAAGCGTATGCGCTGGTCGGGGCCGCCTACGCGGAGACGCATATGACCGCCGAAAAGCTGCTGGAAATCGCGCGCAAGGCCGAGGCCGACGCCGTCCATCCGGGCTACGGCTTCCTTTCCGAGGTCCCAGAGTTCGCGCGGGCGGTGCTGGAGGCCGGCATGGCGTGGATCGGCCCGTCGCCAGAGGTCCTCGACGCCCTGGGGGACAAGATCAAGGCCCGCCGCCTCGCCGAGTCCGTGGACGTCAGCCCGGTGGCCGGGCTGTCGGACCCCGTCACGGGCCGCGACGTCGTCGACGCCTTCGTCGCCGAAAACGGCTTCCCCATCGTGACGAAGAAGGCCGACGGCGGGGGAGGCCGCGGCATCACGGTGATGGAATCCGACGCCGACCTCGACGTCTTCTTCACCGCCCACGGCCACCACGCCGAAGGTTTCTTCGTCGAGCGCTTCATCCGCACGGCGCGGCACGTCGAAACCCAGTGCGCCCGCGACTCCTTCGGCAACTTCGCGGTCGTCTCCACCCGCGACTGCTCCGTGCAGCGCAGAAACCAAAAGCTCATTGAGGAGGCGCCCGCGCCCGCGCTGCCGGAGGGCGTCGAAGGGACCCTCGCAGACTGGTCGCACCGGCTGTTCGACGCCGTCGGATACGAGGGGCTGGGCACCTGCGAGTTCCTCGTCGAAGCCGACGGCCGTGTAAACTTTCTCGAGGTCAACCCGCGATTGCAGGTCGAGCACACCGTCTCCGAAGAAGTGACGGGCCTCGACTTGGTCGAGCAGCAGATTCGCATCGCCGCGGGGAAGCGGCTTGCCGAGGTCCCCTCGCCGCGGGCCCACTCCTTCGAGTTCCGCATCACCTGCGAAGACCCCGCCTCGGGAATGATTCCCTCCACGGGAACCGTTTCGCGACTGCGCTGGCCGCTGGGCCATGGCGTGCGCATCGAGTCGGGAATCAACGAGGGCGACGTCGTCACGTCGGATTTCGATCCGATGCTCGCAAAGCTCATCGTCACGGCCCCCACGCGCGAGGCCGCGATCGCCCGCTCGCGCAGATCCCTGGCCGAACTGGAAATCAAGGGGGTGGCGACGCCGGCGTCGCTGTATTCGGCCGTGATCGCCCTCGACGAGTTCAGCCCGGCGCCGCCGTCGACCCGCTGGTTTGAAGACGTCGTCCTGCCCAAACTGGCGGATCCCGAGGAGGCCTCCTCCTTGGGCGTGGCCCCCGCGGCGTCGGTGAGCGCCACTCCCGCGTCGACCGCGGCCGAGGAGAGGGCGACCTTCGTGGTGGAGCTCGACGGACGCCGGATGGAGCTGACCGTCCCGCGCACGATGTTCGCCACGACGGTCGGCACCTCGCGGAACCGGGGATTCCAGCCCCTTCGCGGGGGCGCCCGCGCACGGAACGACGCGAAATCCGGCGAACTCGTCGATCCGACGGGGATGGTCAACTCCCAGATCCAGGCGATCGTGGTCCGCGTCTGCGTGGACAGCGGACAGCAAGTCTCCCGCGGCGACCTGCTCGTCGTGCTCGAATCTATGAAAATGGAGAGCTACGTCCACGCGCCCTACGACGGGAAAGTGACTGACATCGCCGTCGAGGCAGGCCAGAACGTGTCCGCTTATCA
This sequence comes from Peptidiphaga sp., assembly GCF_057238965.1. Taxonomy (NCBI): domain Bacteria; kingdom Bacillati; phylum Actinomycetota; class Actinomycetes; order Actinomycetales; family Actinomycetaceae; genus Peptidiphaga; species Peptidiphaga sp. The sequence continues at coordinate 6,540 of NZ_DBHHEV010000031.1, read as the reverse complement.
ACCCCTCGTGCGAGTCGTGCGCAACGAGGACGAGACCACCGAGGAGAAATGATGTCGTTGACGAAACTCCGGACGCTTCCGGACACATCCCAGACGATGGACCTCACTCCGCACGAGATCCATCGCGAAGACTTCGCGGCCTACCAGCAAGGTCTCATCGATTTGGCCCAGGAAAAGGCAGAGGCGCGCCAGCACGCCGTCGGCAAGAAGACGGCTCGCGAACGCATAGCCGAACTCCTCGACGAGGGGAGCTTCACCGAGATCGGGCGGTTCCGCGGCGGGAACATGGCCGAAGGGTTCACCGGCGCGGGAGTCGTGACGGGAATCGGCACGGTTGCAGGGGAGTCGGTCGCCGTCTACGCTCAGGACTTCTCGATCCAAGGCGGCACGCTCGGCGAAGTCGAGGGCAACAAGATCACCGCCCTTATGGACAAGGCCCTCGAGCTGCGCATTCCCATCGTCGCGATGCTCGACTCCGGCGGCGCCAGAATCCAAGAGGGAGTGCTCGCCCTTTCCCAGTACGGTCGCATCTTCAAGAAGACCTGCGAAGCCTCCGGCGTGATCCCGCAGATCTCCGTCATCCTCGGCCCGTGCGCCGGCGGCGCCGTGTACTGCCCTGCCCTCACCGACTTCATCGTCATGACCCGCGACAATTCGCACATGTTCGTCACGGGGCCCGACGTTGTCCGCGCGACGACCGGCGAGGACGTCTCCTTCGCCGACTTGGGCGGCGCCGAAGTGCACAATTTTCAGTCGGGAGTGGCCCATTACCTGGCCGACGACGAAGCCGACGCCCTCGACTACACGCGCACGCTCTTGACCTACCTCCCGCCGAACTGCGAGGGGGCGGCCCGCAGATGGGACTACGAAGAGGGCCCCGAGGACGCCGCCGACGCCGCGAGGCTCTCCCAGATCGTCCCCGAGTCTTCGAAGCAGCCCTACGACATGGTCGAGGTCATACGCGCCCTCGTCGATTACGGCGAGTTCGTGCAGGTCCAAGAGATGTTCGCCCAGTCGATCACGGTGGGCTTCGCCGCCTTCGACGGGGAGTCCGTGGGAATCGTCGCGAACAATCCGATGCACGAGGCCGGCACGCTCGACGTCGACGCCTCCGAGAAGGCCGCAAGATTCGTCCAATTCTGCGACGCTTTCAACGTGCCCGTCGTCACCTTGGTCGACGTGCCCGGCTATCGCCCGGGGGCCGAGCAGGAACACGCGGGAATCATCAGGCGCG
>NZ_DBHHEV010000031.1:0-5296 GCF_057238965.1 Peptidiphaga sp. | reverse complement strand
CGCGGCGCCAACCTCATCTGGTCCTACGCCACGGCCACGGTCCCGCTCGTGACCGTGACGCTGAGAAAGGCCTACGGGGGCGCTTACATCGTCATGGGTTCGAAATCCCTGGGAGGAGACTTCAACTACGCGTGGCCGGGGGCGGAGATCGCCGTGCTCGGGGCCGACGGCGCGGTGGCCATCACTGGGCGGCGCGAGCTGAAAAAGGCCGTGGAGGAAGGCAAGGACGTCGCCGCCGTCAAAGCCGAACTCGTGGAAAAGTACACGCGCGAGAACGTCAATCCGTACCTGTCGATAGAAAGCGGGCAACTCGACGCCATCATCACCCCGGAGACGACTCGTTCGTCGATCGTTTCCGCGCTGCGAATCGCGCGGACGAAGAACCGTTCCCAATCCCGCACGAGCCGCCACGGCAACATGCCGATGTGAGCTGACGAAAGGCCAATCAATGAACTCCTACACCCCTTCCGCTTGGATCGCTCAATTCGCCGGGCAATCGACGCCCTGGCGGACGGAGCTGGCGGAGCTTGCGTCGGATCCCGCGATCGCGGCGAAGCTGGGCGCCATCCGCGACGCCGCGGAAAAGATCCTCGCCCCCGTGGCCCCCGAGCTGCTGACGGTCACGGGGCCCATGGATCTTCTGGGGGCGCCGCTTGAGGCCCCCGAGAACGCAGGGGCCACAGTTCCCGGAATCCTTCTTGCCCAATACGGGGCCTACCTCGACGTGCGGGAGACCCTGCCGGAGCCCGTCGCGGCCGTCGGCCATTCCCAGGGCGTCCTCGGCGCGGCCATGCTGCGCGACGACCACGCGCAGGTCCTCGCGCTCGCGCGCCTCATCGGCGCGGCCGCCACCCGCGAGACGCTTCTCGCCGGTGCGAGCCGCCGCGGCGAGCACACACCCATGGTCTCCGTCAAAGGAGAGAACCTGGCCGAAGTCGAGCTTCCCGGCGACGTCGCCCTGGCGATCAAGAACTCCGCCACGTCCGAAGTGCTCTCCGGCGCGCCCAAGGCCCTCGAAGCGGCCCTGAGCGCGCTCAAGGTCGAGGGGGAGTACCTCGACGTCGCCGCCCCCTTCCACAATCCGGTGCTCGAACCGGCCGTGGAGCAGGTGCTCCAGTGGGTTCGCGCCTGCGGCGTCTCGCTTCCCGACGCCGCCGATCTGGCCCGCGCCGTGCTCACCGAAAGCCTTGACTGGGTCGCGGAGCTCCGCGAAAAGGTGCCCTCGGGGGCGACCGTCGTCGACCTTGGCCCGGGAACCGGCCTGGCGCGCCTGGCCGCGGAGAACTTCGCGGGGACCGGCGTGCACTACATCGAAGCGGGCACGGCCGAGTTGCGCGATGCGCTTGCCCAGGGAGCGCCTCGCGAGACGGCCTCCCAGGATTGGTCCGTCTTCGCCCCGGCCGCCCGCGTCATCGACGGGAGGAAGGCCGTTGAAACCGCCTTCACGCGGCTGACGGGCCGTTCGCCGATCCTCGTGGGCGGCATGACGCCGACGACCGTCGAGCCGGAGATCGTCGCCGCCGCGGCCAACGCCGGACATTGGGCGGAGATGGCCGGCGGCGGGCAGGTCACCGAGGAGATCCTCTCCGACCATCTCGACCGGCTCGGCGAGCTCCTCGAACCCGGCCGCGCGGCCCAGTTCAACGCCATGTTCCTCGACCCGTACCTGTGGGGCCTGCATTTCGGATCCCGCCGCGCGGTGTCGAAGAAGCGCTCGGCCGGGGCGCCGCTTGACGGCGTCGTCGTCTCCGCCGGCGTCCCCGAGCTCGACGAGGCGGTCGAGCTCGTCGAGCGCCTGCGATCCGAGGGATTCCCGTACGTTGCCTTCAAGCCCGGCACGGTGGCGCAGATCCGCCAGGTCGTGCAGATCGCCCGCGAGCTGAACGAAAAGGGCGTGGATCTGCCGCTCATCGCCATGGTCGAGGACGGGCAGGCCGGCGGCCACCACTCGTGGGAGTCGCTTCCCGAGCTGCTGCTTCCGACGTATGCGCAGCTGCGCGAGGCCGGCGTCGTCGTGTGCGCGGGAGGCGGCCTCGGCGACCCCGAGCGCGCCGCCGACTACCTCGACGGCTCGTGGTCCGTCGCCCACGGGCGCCCGCCGATGCCCGTCGACGGCGTATTCGTCGGAACCCCGCTCATGGCCTCCGCCGAGGCCGCAACGAGCCCCGCGGTCAAGGACCTGCTCGTGGCGACGCCCGGCATCTCCGAAGGCTGGGTGCGCAGGGGCGAGGTCCGCGGGGGAATGACCTCCGGGCTGTCCCAGCTGCACGCGGACCTCTACGAGGTCGCCAACGCGAGCGCCGAGGCCTCCAAGCTTCTGGCCGAGATCCCCGCCGAGGAGGTCGAATCGCGCCGCGAGGAGATCATCGAGGCGATCGACAAGACGGCCAAGCCGTACTTCGGCGACGTCGAAGAGATGACCTACCGCCAGATGCTGGAGCGCTACGTCGAGCTTGCCTGGCCCTGGGTGGACGAGTCCATGGAAAAGCGCTTCGTCGAACTGCTTCAGCGCGCCGAGGCACGCCTGAGCGAGGCCGACCGCGGCGAGATCGAGACCTTGTTCGCCGACGGCGTCGAGGACCCCGGGCGGGCCGTGGAGGCCCTCGCGGCCGCGCACCCGGCGGCCGAATCCGTCCTCGTGACGCCGACGGACGCCGCCTTCTTCGTCGAACTCTCGCGCAAGTACCCCAAGCCCGTGCCCTTCGTCCCCGTCATCGACGCGGAGATCGTTCGCAGGTGGGGGTCGGACAACCTGTGGCAGTCCCACGATCCGCGGTACGCGGCGGACGCGGTGCGGATCATCCCGGGCCCGATTTCCGTGCGGGCCATCACCGAGGCGAACGTGCCCGTCGCCGACATCCTCGCCAAATACGAGCAGGTCGCAGGGGCCCGCCTGGGCGAGGGCGAGAACGCCTTCAGCAGACTCGCCGCGACCGAGGACGAGTACTTCCGGTCCGCCCGCTACGTCGTGTGGCGGGGGAACCTCGTGTCCAACCCGGCCCTCATCGAGGGAGCGAGCCTTGAAAGGGCCGAAGGATCGGTCTCCGGCGGATGGGAGGTCCTCGTGCCCTTCGACTCCGTGTGGGACGGCGCCGGCTCGTCGGCCCATCGCGTCCGCGACATCCGCATTCCGCTCGTGGCGCCCGAGGGCGCGGCCTTCGGCGCCTACCCGCTCGTGGACGACGCCCGGCTCTCCGCAGCCATGCGCGGCCTGCTGGAGGCGACAGCCGGCGTAGGCTCGACGACGGCGGGCGGAACCCCGGTCGAGTCCCTCCCGGGCGACGGAGAGGCCTTCTCCTTCGACTTCGGCCGCGACGCGGCCGCCGCCCACGCACTCGTGTGCGAGCCCCCCGAGGCGGTCGGCGCGGGCGCCGTGCCGAGCGCCCTGTTCGGCTCGTGCTGGCCGGCGATATACGGCGCGATCGGCTCGACTGCCCGCGACGGATACCCCGTCATAGAAGGACTTCTATCGACAGTCCACCTCGATCACTCCGAGCGCATCGCAGTGGCGCTCGACGAGCTGACTGGGGCGCTGACTGCGACCTCGCACGTGACCGGCGTCGCCGACACCGCCGCGGGCAGAGTCATCGGCGTCGACACCCGAGTCGTGGACGGCGACGGCCGAGAGGTCGCCTTCTTCGCCGACCGTTTCGCCCTGCGCGGCCGCGTCGGCGAAGAACAGCTCGAGGATCCCGAGCCCCGGGCGGGGGTCGGCGACGTCGTCGACACCCCGCGCTCCGTCCTCGGCTCGGCCAAGGTCTCCGCGCCGACGGACATGACCGCCTTCGCCATCGTCTCGGGCGACTACAACCCCATTCACACGTCGCGCAGGGGAGCGAAGCTCGCCGGGCTCGACGAGCCGATCGTCCACGGCATGTGGCTGTGTGCGGCCGCGGAGTACGTGACCCAGAAGATCGCGGGAACGAGGATTCTGGGGTGGACGTACAGGATGTTCGGAATGGTCGCGCTGGGCGACGTCGTCGACGTGCGCGTCGAACGCGTCGGACGCATCCGCGACGGAGGCTTGGCCCTCGAGGTCTCGTGCACCGTCGACGGGGTTCTGGCGGCCACTGCGACGGCGGCCGTGGCCGCCCCGAGCACCGCCTACCTGTATCCCGGGCAGGGCGTGCAGTCCCAGGGGATGGCTCTGGACGAGCGCAACGAGTCGGCCGCGGCGCGGGCCGTGTGGGAGCGCGCCGACAAGCACACTCGCGAAAAGCTCGGCTTCTCGATCCTCGCTCTGGTACGCGACAATCCGCGCGAACTCGTCGCGGGCGGCGTGCGCTACCACCACCCAGAGGGCCTGCTCAACCTCACCCAGTTCACCCAGGTGGCGCTGGCCACCGTCGCCGCGGCCCAGACCGAAAGGCTCGCGGCCGAAGGCGCGCTCGTGGAAGGGGCGATGTTCGCCGGGCATTCGCTGGGCGAGTACACGGCGCTCTCGTCGTACGGGCGGGTCTTCCCGCTGGAGGCCCTCCTTGAGATCGTCTTCCAGCGCGGCTCGACGATGCACAACCTCGTTCCGCGCGACGCGCAGGGCCGCTCGAACTACCGCATGGGGGCGCTTCGCCCCAGTCAGTTTGGGGTGAGCGACGTCGTCGGCTACGTCGAGTCGATCTCAGAGGAGACGGGCGAGTTCCTAGAGGTCGTCAACCTCAACATCGAGGGCCAGCAGTACGCCGTGGCCGGAACCGTCGCGGGCCTTAAGGCCCTGGAGCGCGACGCGAACGCCCGGGCCGAGGCCGCGGGCGGCAAGCGCTCGTTCATCCTCGTTCCCGGTATCGACGTGCCCTTCCACTCGCGTGTCCTGCGCAACGGCGTGGACGACTTCCGCGAGCTTCTGGAAGACCTGCTGCCCGAGAAGATCGAGGCCGACGCCCTCGTGGGCCGCTACATACCCAACCTCGTGGCCCGGCCCTTCGAGCTGACGGAGGACTTCGCGAGGCTCATCCTCGACGTCGCCCCGTCGACGATGGTGGCCGAGCTGGTCGAGGACTTCGACGGCCTGCTCGAGCGCGACCGCTACCGCGTCGTCCGCACGCTGATCATCGAGCTTCTCGCATGGCAGTTCGCCTCGCCCGTGCAGTGGATTCGCACGCAGAACGTGCTCCTGGAGGAGGGCGTGCGCGAATGGGTCGAGGTCGGCCTCGCCACCGCGCCGACCCTCGCCAACATCGGGGCGCGGACCGTCGCCCAGGCGGGCGCGGACGTCACCGTCATGAACGTCGCGAGGGATTCGCAGCGCGTCAGGCGCGAGGACGTGGCGGCCGCCCCCGTCGAAGAGCCCGGCGAGCCG
>NZ_DBHHEV010000030.1:17351-23806 GCF_057238965.1 Peptidiphaga sp. | reverse complement strand
GAGCGGCTCTCATGGCCCCGCACCGTCGGCATCGGCGCCCAGCACGTTGTGGCGATGTTCGGCGCGACCTTCCTGGTTCCCATTCTCACGGGCTTCAACCCCTCTACCACGCTCTTCTTCACGGGCGCCGGCACAATCCTCTTTTTCCTCATCACGAACGGGAAGCTGCCGAGCTATCTCGGATCCTCCTTCGCCCTCATCGCGCCCATTGCCGCCGTGACGGGGTACAGCTCGAAATCGGGGATCGCGATCGACTCTCACAAGATGGCGCTCGCCCAGGGCGGCGTGATAGCGACGGGCCTGACCCTCGCCGCCATCGGCCTCGTCGTGCACTTTGCCGGAACCCGCTGGATCGACAAGCTCATGCCGCCCGTGGTGACCGGAGCGATCGTCTCGCTCATCGGCTTCAATCTGGCCCCCAGCGCCTGGAACAACGTCAAGGAGGCCCCCGTCACGGCGATTTCCACGATCGTCGCGATCCTCCTGTTCACGGTCTGCTTCAAGGGGATTGTCGGCCGCCTGTCGATCCTCTTCGGCGTCCTCTTCGGATACGCCGTTGCGTGTGTGCGCGGCGAGGTGGATTTCGGCTCGATCTCCGGCGCCGGGTGGCTCGGGCTTCCCGAATTGCACGCCCCCGCCTTCGACGTCGCCCTGCTGGGCCTCTTCGTTCCTGTCGTGCTCGTCCTCGTCGCCGAGAACATCGGCCACGTCAAGTCCGTTTCCGCGATGACGGGCAGGAACCTCGACGGCGTCACCGGACGCGCCCTTTTCGCCGACGGCGTCTCGACGGCCCTCGCCGGCAGCGGAGGCGGCTCGGGAACCACCACGTATGCCGAAAACATCGGCGTCATGGCCGCCACCAAGGTGTATTCGACGGCCGCCTACGTGGTGGCCTCGCTTTTCGCCCTTGGCCTGTCGTTTCTGCCGAAGTTCGGAGCGGCGGTCGCGACGATTCCCGCCGGCGTCCTCGGCGGCGCCGCAACCGTGCTTTACGGAATGATCGGAATGCTCGGCGTCCGAATCTGGGTTCAGAACAAGGTCGACTTCTCCGACCCGGTCAACCTCAACACCGCGGCCGTCGCGATGGTCGTGGCCATCGCCAACTACACCTGGGTCGCCGGGGACATGGTCTTCGAGGGCATCGCCCTGGGCTCGTTCGCCGCCATTGCGATCTTCCACAGCATGCGCCTGCTCGCGTCCGTGTGTGGAACGCGTCAGGAGCCGGCGACGCCGGCCTCGGCGCCCGCCGGAGCCGAGCTGGAAGAAGGGGCGCTGCGATCGGCCCGAATGCAGCGCTAGGGCCTTTCCGGGCCGACGCCGTCACTTGCCGTGGTTGCTGACCTGCACGCAGTCCTTGGCTGCTGTCAGCTTGCCTTTCGGATTCTTGCTCTTGACGTCTTTTGCTTCGAGCACCTTGTCGTAGCCGATGCCGAGCACAACGGAGATCGTCTCGTCGTTTATCGAGGGATCGTAGTGGACTACGGATTCCGGGATGTATTGGGCAGCCGTGTAAGCGGCGTTGATGCCGCGAGGGCCGGTGACGATCCGAGCGGACTCTTTGATCGCCGTCTCGCCGCCCCAATTCTCGGTTTGCGCCACGCTGAAGCCCGACGTTTTGAAAGATTTTGCGACCTCGTCCGCAATGCCTGTGCGGTTCGTCGCGTTGTAGACGTTAACCGTGATCGAGGAAACTTCGGTGGCTTTCGAACCGTCGGCTATGCACGGCGTGACCACCTTGTTGGGGTCCTCGTCTCTCGCGAAGCTAGGCTCGAAGGGCAATGGAATGACTTTCGTCCAGATGAGCATCGCTATGACCATGATGACGGCCAAAGTGGCTGTCAACGTGCTGAAGAGCACCGTTTGGCGTTGCTGCATCTTGCGCCGGTAGGCGGCGCGTGCCGAATTGTCCTCACTCACAGGTTATACGGTAGTCCAGCGACGCCGAGGATGCATATGCGGGAACTGAATTGAGGCTTGGAGGTTCGCCACGTCGGCGTTTTCGCGATCAGGTGCGGCTGGTCCTCCGATTCTGGCGCGGATGTCCTCCGATTCTGGCGCGGCCGGTCCTTTGACTAAGACGGGAGCGGTTCTCCAACCCGAACGTGGGGTTCTTCGTCCGATTGCTCCGGTTCCTGGACGGAACGCTTCGGTTCTCGGACCGATTGCTCCGGTTTCCGGGTTGAACTCCGGTTTTCTCCCAGAGCCCTCCAGAGGGGCTTTGCCAAGCCTTGCTCGGGAGCGGAAACGGCGTTGGCGACTGGCAGAGTTTCACCGGAAGCTCTGCAAGGCGCATGGCGTGAGCCCGGCGGGGTGTTTTGCGTGAGCCCAGCAAGAGGCATTGCGGAAGACTCGCAAGGGGTGCGTTGCGTGAGCCCGGCAATAAGCGCCGCGAGGCAATTCCGTGTGAGCGCCCTGCGCAGAAACTTCGAGCGACAACCCCTGACGCATGAAGTGTGACGGAAACAACTAACGAAGCCGTTAAGTTGATTGTCGTGGGATGGGCAACAGGTTTTGCTTCCGAGCGGCTCGGCGGGCGAGGGGCTCCGCTGCAGCAGATGTGCCCCGAAATCGGCGTCACGACGCCGATTGATCGAAATGTTGCGAAAGGGGCGAAGGTTGTGCGAAAGAGTGCACGGTGTGAAGGCTGTGACGGAAGCGAATGTCAAGTTGGGCAAGATGGGTTGGAAGACCCATGCTTTCGACGTGCATAGTTGAACTTCTCCGCCTACGCTCATGTTATCGAAACGTTATAAAGACTGGTGACGACGTTCGGGGTGCGTCGAAGGTCGTCACCTGTGGCGGTGAAGTCCACCACCGCCACATTCGGTCGGTCCTGGAAGTACATCGGCTTTGCGCGAAGCTGATTAGTCACCACGACCGCCATCCACGTCTACGAGGGCGTGAAACCGGGCCCGGGGGAATTCGTGTGGGGGTTCCCCCGGGCCCCCTTTATGTGCTGGCTGCTTATCGGCTGATTGGCCTCCTTCGGTTTGCGCGAATTCGGTTTCTCGATCCGCCTGCGGCGTCGGAACGCATTCGGTTTGTGTGCGGCGACTCCGAACGTCCGGCCGGGGTGCGGGCCCGGCCGCCGCGCGTGTCCCTGCGCCGGGTCAGGCCCAGCGGACGATCTCTTCGATATCGCGCCTCGAATGCGCCGGCTGGCCGCCGGCTCGGTACCCCAGAGCGAGCATGACCACCGGCGAGGAGTCTGTGGGGTCGATGAGGCCTCGCTCGGTCAGGATCTCGCGCACGCCGTCGATCGAAAACCCCTCGATCGGGCATGAGTCGATTCCCCGCTCGGCGGCCGCCAGCATCGCCCCGCCGAGCGCGATGTACGCTTGACGCGCGGCCCACTGATGAACGACGTCGGCCGTTATCAGCTTGAAGTCCCTCTCAGCCCACTTGGTCCAAAAGGCCTTGAAGTCAGCCGCTTCGTCGTCGTCGAGGTCGCGGACGTCCCGCAGGATGTGGTCGATGTGGCCGCCCTGACGCGTGATCTGCAGGCCGGTCTTTGCGGTGAAGATGAGGAAGTGGCTGGCGTCGAAACGTGCGGCGTTGTTCCCCGCGAATGCCTTGACGGCGTTCCTCAGGTCCTCGCTCTGGGCGACGATGACGTTCCACGGTTCGAAACCGTAGGAGCTGGGGGCGAGACGAATCGCGTCCACGATCAGTTCGACGTCGGAATCGGGTATCTTCCTGCTTGCGTCGAACGCCTTGCAAGCATGGCGAAACTCGAGCGCGTTCGCTATCTCGCTCCGAGGGATGTCGGGTGTGGTCATAGAATCGTTCTTTCGCTTGGCTGGTGCGGATTCGGTTGGCTGATTCAGTTGGCTATATGCCCCCGCGGGTCTCAAGCGGCGGGCCAGTGCGCGTCAAGCGCCGCCATAACGTGTGGTGCGTGAAACACCGTTGTCGCGTATCGGCTGCGTGTGTAAGCGCAACTGCTTTTGTTGCCACATACCCTACCTTAAATTGTGCGTGAACCTAAGCTCATTTCTGAGAGGCGTGCCATGCCCGCAGCCGCCCCGGAAACCGAAAGGAATCGGACTTGAGTACCACAATGCACCGGGCGGCGAACAAAATAGCATCATGTGGCAAATTTGGGGGCGACGTTGTGAAAAGGTTGTGTTCTCCGGGAGTAAGATGAGGCTTTCTCTCCTTCCGGCGGCCCGGTCTTCCGGCGTCGGCGCGCTTGTCTCTTGGCGCTGGGCCTCGAGCGTTTGGCGTGTGGGTGCGCCACGCAAAGGGAGGTACGACGACGTCGCCATCCGTTGCCGTTCGGCGTTTTGGAAGGCTTGGGCGCTCTCGCGTCGATGCCTGCGGGGGCGGTGTGAACGGCGACGGCGGCGAAGGTAATCAAAAAAATGGTGTATGTCACATAGGTGTTGAGGCTCGTTGCCTGTGAGAAAGAAGCGGGGCGGGGGCAGGGTATTATGCAGTCGGCACGCCTTCACGCACGGAGTGCCAGTCAGAAACGGGCAGGCGGGTTTGCTTGAGGATCGCACGCCTTCACGCACGGAGTGCTGACTTAGAGGCCTTTGCATGCGGCTTGCCTCGCTTCGCGGTCGCGGCTTGCGTCGCTCCCGCCCGCAAATCGTTTGGCTGCCGCGCATCGACGTGCCTTGCCGCTTGTCCTCGCAGGCCTTGTTCAAGGCGCTTGCGAGCCTTCCGTCGTCATCTGCGTGCCGCGGCGGCCTGCACCTGCGCTTGCCGCTGTGCCGCCGCGCATTTGCCGCTTCGAACTGAGAAAGGCCGCCCGGGTGGGCGGCTCCGACGAAAGAAGGTCCAATGGTCCGGGGACGCGCCCTTGAAACCCGATACGGCAGTCTCGAAGCTCGAGGCCGCAGCCTGGAAGCACGCCGCGGCCTCGACGCGCGCGAGGCAGGCGAGCCCTTTGCCGCCCAGACTGTGGATGTGCTCGCGGCCGCCGCGGCGAGCGTCGTGTGGGACTGGTCGAAGGTCGCGCTCGTGGCCAACGCGGACGGCGCCCTTCCCGGAATCCAGACCTACGCCCTCCTGATATGGAACGGCCGCGGCTTCGAGGGATGGATGCCCGCCGAGGCGATTGAGGACCTCAATCGCGTGCTCGCCCGTTGGCGCGCGGAGCTAGAGCGCCTGTCTCGCCCTGTTTGGGCGGCCCTCTTCGTCGGCGTCGTCAACGATCGCGGGCGACTCCGTTCTCGTTGGATCGTCGCCGACGACGGCGACTTCGACGCCTGGCGGATTCGGCTGGGGGAGTCCAACGTGCCGATGGCCGAGAGAGGCCTTGCGGGCCTTTGAGGGCAACAGGACTCTGAGGGCGTCGTGTTGAGGGGCGTGCCCGAAGTGTCGAGATCCGCGCCCGAAAGCTGTGCCGAAAGCCGGTCGCGCCGAAACATTGCGTCGAAAGCGTGTTGCGCCGAAACGTTGCGTCGAAAGTTGGTCGCGCGGAAGCGTTGTGTCGAAAGCGTGTTGCGTCGAAAGTTGGTCGCGCGGAAGCGTTGCGTCGTGCCGGGGCCGGGGTTTTCGCGGCAGATCGTGCAAGGCGTCGGGTGGTCCGAGTCTCACTGTCAAACTTCGTCGCGCACCGTATGGCAAAATTTACATTCGATAGTGTTGTTTTAAATCAAAATGATTTATTAATAAGTTTACAATTCTAAACGGACGTTACCGTTAAAATTCGGGACAAACTCCCCTTTCTTGCACGGCTGCGAGAGGGGACAATTGAAGCACGGGAATGGAAGATTAGAGGCGAACGAACGCGCATTTCGACTCGCTCCCCGACGATGCACATCCTCATACGGCAAAGGAGAAATATAGATGAAGAGAAGGTACGTCGCACTGGCTGCCGCAGTCTGCGCAGCATCCATGGCCTTTCCGGGCGGCCCTGCAAGTGCGGGCCCCGCTGCCGGCTCCGCCCAAACTCAGGTGCGGCCGGCGGAAAACGGCGAGCCCCCTTACGGGAAGGCGTCCAAACTCAGGTGGGCCGGGCGTGACTGGTACGTGCGCGACAGCGCTTGGAACGACGGCGGCCCGATGCGGACTGACGAATGGTCCAAGGACAACGCGTCCGTTTCCGGCAATGATCTGGTTTTGAAGCTCAACTACAACCGTGGAAAGCGTTTGATGACCGGTTCGGAGATCGTCAGCGCCGACGCCGTCGGCTACGGAGACTACACCCTTTCTTTCACATCGAACACTCGTGAATTCGACGAACACTCAGTATTCGGCGCTTTCACATATGACTGGGGTTCGAATGCCACGAAAGGCAATAGCGAAGTCGACCTCATCGAGACTTCGCGGTGGCACGAGAAAGACAACAAGATGCGGGCCAAGTTCACGTATTACAGGGACAGCGACAGCAAGTCGTTCGAGGTCAGCCCCTACGTGATGCCCGAGGCCACGCGCACCTATCACATGGACGTCAAGTGGGAGCCTGGGAAGGTCACCTGGCGTCTGTGGAACGGCAACCGCAC
>NZ_DBHHEV010000030.1:0-17295 GCF_057238965.1 Peptidiphaga sp. | reverse complement strand
GAGAACGTCCCCGCGCCGACGGCGACCACGCGCATGCATCTGAACGCCTGGTGCTCATGGCCGCAGACCGGGAACAAGGACGACGACGACAGGCTCCTGCACAGGGAGACCAAGCCCATCACGGTTAAGGTCCACGGTTTCGACTACACGCCAAAGAGGGCCGCTGACCCGAGGGAGCACTCGGGCTCCGGCTGGCACCGCCTGAGCAGCTGAGGCAGCCGACCCCGGGCGGCTCGGCCTGTCCGGCTGAGCCGCCCGGGTGATTGAGGCACCCATGAATGCCTGGTTCATTGTCTGATGGATGCCATGTGCCGCAGCGCGGAGCGCCTCCTGGACGGCGCAAAAGCGCGGGCGCGGCCGAAGGGGGATTGACATGTCTGAGCTGCTGCTGGCGACACTCGATACAATCCGACGGCGCTCGGGAATTCTCGCTCCAGGGCCGGTCGTCAGGGAAACCAGCGCCGATGGATCGGAAGTCAGAATCGTCTACAGCGAGTGTCCTGAGTCCACGCTGCCGGACGTCATCGGCCGCGAGATCTCTTTAGCGCGCGAGAGGGGCGCGCAGTTTGAATGGAAGCTCTACGGCCATGATCTTCCCACGCGGCTCCCTGCGGCGCTGCTGGAGGCAGGGCTGATCGCTGGGGGTCGAGAGACGGTTTTGGCTATCGACCTCCGCGAGCTCCCGGAAGCCGTGAGAGCTGGGATGGAGGCGGCCTTGCCGGCGGTTCGAGCCAGCGTTGCCCAACTCGCCGACTACGCTCAGATCTCCCGGGGGTGTGGCCGCAGCGGAGTCGACGCTGAATGTAGCCGACTCGCCGCCGCCATGGCCGACGAGCCCGACCGCCTCCAAGTTCACATCGTCTATGTCGACGGCTCGCCCGTTTCGGCCGGCCGCCTTCTCGTGGACCGGCAGCTCGCGGCGGCAGAGCTGGCCGGGGGCCGCACCGTTCCCGCGCATCGACGGCGCGGACATTTCACCACGACGGTGCTCAGCCGCATAGCGGCGGCCATCGAGGCGGGGGCCGAGACTCTTTGGGTGGACGCGCTGCCGACGTCGGCGCCGATTTTGACCAAGCTAGGCTTCATCCCAGTGACCTGGACCCAACCCTATGCGGTGGACAGCGCCGCAGGCTTGGAGTGATCGCCTGTTGTTCTTGTGCCCTCACGAGGCCCTGGCTCGAAAACGGCTCTCAAAGCCCCGACGCTGCTTGGCCGGCCCTGACGCGCCCAACTTTTCCATGCCTCAACTGATTGAGACGAGACGCCAAACCAAAACAACGTCAGAACCGGCAACCGCCGTTAGGCAACTAGGCCCCGCAAATTCCATGGTCTTACACCGATGGAAAAGCCAATGACAGTTACGATGGCTGGAATGGTAATTAAAACTGCTTTAAACGTTATAAAGAGGTCATTACCCATCAAACGGATCATTGCCCGTGAAACAAAAACGGCGGAGGATGGGGGATTCGAACCCCCGAGGGCTTGCACCCAACACGCTTTCCAAGCGTGCGCCATAGGCCACTAGGCGAATCCTCCTGGCGCGCAATGCGCCCCACAAGCATAGCCGAAATTCTGGACATGCGCCGAATCATCGACGTGACCTCGAACGCACCGCGCGGGGCCTCGCGCTGCAGCGAGTCCCGTATTGAGGAACAGGCTCGTTGTCGATTTCAGGTTGTCGCATTGGCGTCTGGCTGCTGCGCTGAAAGCCATTCGATGCTCTGACGCCTGGAACGGCGTCGATGTGCGGTCGGCTGTCGCGTCTGCGCATTGCACCGGTCGGCGCGGTTCGTCGCCCCGGGGTGATCCGTTGCCCAGGCGCGGTTCGTTGCCCCGACGCGGTCTGTCGCTGCACTGGCGCCTTCCTCGTTGGCGCGGATGTCGGTTGTGCCGTAGACTTGGGCGCGGCTCCTCATGCGGCGTCACCTCGCAAAACTCCCCCAGGGCTGGAAGGCAGCAAGGGTATGCGGGCTCTGGCGGGTGCGTGGGGAGTCCTTTGTTTCGCCCAATGCAGGGGGCGACTGAGTTTTGAGCGGGAGCACAGGCAATCCGGAGAAGCAAAGAGGCCCGGCCAGGATGCAGGCCGATACGGAAAGGCGATTGACCTGAACGGGAACCGCGCTGCCGTGCAGGGCGTCAAGGCTCGGAGGCCTGGCGGCGCTGCAAGCCGAGCGAAGGTCGAGGCGTCCCTCCTGCCCTCGCCTCACTTCACCCTTGCGAGCTGGACGTAGCTGTTGGTGTCAGTCGTAATGAACTCGCCCTTGCGCAGCTCGATCGTGGCGGTGTTCTCGTTTCGGGTGCGGCCGATGTTCGTGAACCAGTAGGTGATCGCGGCGGAGTTGGCGACCATGACGTCGTAATAACCCCGCTCCGTCACGGTCACCTCGTAGGTTCCCTCCGGAATGTCGCTGCCGACCAGCAGCGAGGAGCGCGTCAGCTTTGCGACGTCGGCCTTCGGCTTGTCCGCGGGCACGAGCTGAAGCACCGGCTCGCCCCTGCCCTGCTGGTGATAGCTGACGCCGGCGTTCACCGCCTTCGCGTCGACGTTCACGCTCTGCCCGCTCACCAGGTGGACGTCCGCGAGGTTCTCTCGGGGGATCGGCGAGCGGTCCGAGTTCTCCACAAGGATCCTTCCCAGCGCCTGGCTCCTGTCCTTGTGCATCGTGAACGTCAGGCTGGCCAGCTGCTCGGGCGCCACCGCCTGGATCTTGTAATAGCCGGACGGGATCTGGTTGCCCACCCGGTAGGTGTCCTTGGCGTTGAGGGAGATCGGCGAGCCGCCCGCCCTCTTGGGCGCGGTGTCCTTCCAGCCGGGCGAGGAGGGTGACGCCGTCGCATCCGCAGCCTTGGCGAGCGTGAACTTCGCCGTCGGCGCGGAGCTCGGGTCTCCCGCAATCGGGTTGTAGGCGAGGACGTCGCCGTCGTCGAACCGCTGCCTGACGGGGGCTTCGTCCTTGCGCCCCAGCACCCCGCGGAACGTGCGCGAGCCGTCGGCCTTGTAGATCCTTGTCATGGAGGGGGCGGACGCCTTGACCTTGTAGCTCCCCGCAGGGAAATCGACGCCCGCCACCCATTCGCCC
Organism: Peptidiphaga sp.; assembly: GCF_057238965.1. NCBI lineage: Bacteria > Bacillati > Actinomycetota > Actinomycetes > Actinomycetales > Actinomycetaceae > Peptidiphaga > Peptidiphaga sp. Next base: position 14,215 of record NZ_DBHHEV010000030.1, on the reverse strand, counting down.
GGGACGGCGATGTCGGCGCGCTCGGAGGTCATCTGGGGTCTGAACAGCAGCTTGGCCCCGCCCTTGACGTTCACGGTGAGGCGTTCGTCCTCGGAGATGTCCATGGTGTAGGCCGCCACATTCGGCGCGGACACCGCCGTCTGCGGTATTTCGAAGTTCTGCGAGTAGAAGGGCCGGGCCTCGGAGACGTCCGGGCGGGAGTCCAAAACGTTGATCGGCTCCTGGGGGCTGCCGCTGACGAAGATTCCGTACCTTCCCGGAGGAATGTCCGTGCCGCCGTCGATCCTCACCGTCTTGCCGTCCTGCGGCAGGTCGAAGCTCCTCTGCCTGGCCTTCCTGTTGTGCCTGTCTTCGACTTTCATCTTCGGGCCGTCGGCCGTGGTAGACGGCGAAGGGGAGGGCTCCGGGCTCAAAGTGGCCTGAAGGCCGCAGCCCGACGCCGCGCACAGTGAAGCTAAGGCCAAGGCCATGATGCTGCGGATCCTCATTGTGTCCCTCCGATAGTCGATGAACCCGTGTTGTGACTGGTTACAATCTTGCCGCATGCGGGCGTCGGCGACCATACGCATGCGCAGGGCGCCACACTTTCTTTGCGAGGGCTTTGCGAAGGGGCTCCTTCGGTTCGTCGGGCGGCGCGCGGGCAGACGCAGGCCGGCCGGGCGTCAGCTCGGGAAGAACGCTCCACGAAATGTCGGAGGACGCCCGTAGACTTATGCCGTGAGCATGGCACTGTACCGACGCTACCGTCCGCAGACCTTTCAGGAGGTCATCGGCCAAGAACACGTGACGAGGCCGATCATGGCCGCGTTGCGCGCCGATCGAACGGCCCACGCGTACCTTTTCTCGGGGCCCCGCGGATGCGGCAAGACGACGTCGGCCCGCATCCTGGCCAGGTGCCTCAACTGCGTCGAAGCTCCGACGGACACGCCCTGCGGGGTCTGCGAGTCGTGCCGCGAGCTGTCGCTGGGAGGAGGGGGAAGCCTCGACGTCGTCGAAATGGACGCGGCGAGCCACGGCGGCGTCGACGACGCCCGCGAGCTCATCGAACGCGCCGCTTTCGCCCCCGCGCGCGACAGGTACAAGATCTTCATCATCGACGAGGCCCATATGGTCTCGAATCAGGGGTTCAACGCGCTTCTCAAACTCGTGGAGGAGCCGCCGCCGCACGTCAAGTTCGTATTTGCCACGACGGAGCCCGAAAAGGTCATCGGGACGATCCGCTCGCGCACCCACCACTATCCTTTCCGGCTCGTCCCGCCGGAGACCCTTGAAAATTACATGGCGGGCATCTGCGACGAGGAGGGAATCGAGGTCGGCGGGGGCGTGCTGCCCCTCGTCGTGCGCGCGGGCGGAGGGTCGGTGCGCGATTCGCTGTCGGTGCTCGACCAGCTCATGGGCGGCAGCGACGGCGGAGAGCTCGACTACGCCCACGCCATAGCCCTGCTCGGATACACCGACGGCTCCCTTTTGGACGACGCCGTCGAAGCCATAGCGGCCAGGGACGGATCGACCCTCTTCGCGGTTGTCGAGCGGGTGGTCCAATCGGGGCACGACCCGAGGCGTTTCGTCGAGGACATGCTCCAGCGGCTCCGCGACCTCATCGTCATCGCCCTGGCGGGAGAGGGGGCAGACGACGCCCTCGTCTCCGTTCCCCGCGACCAGTATCAGCGCATGGTCAACCAGGCCGAGCATCTCGGGGCGCGGGGGGCTTCCCGCTCGGCCGACCTGGCGAACGAGGCGCTCAGCGGGATGGTCGGCGCCACCTCGCCGCGACTCCAGCTCGAACTCCTGTGCGCGCGCCTCCTCCTTCCGGCGCTCGAGGCGCCTGGCGCTGCGGCCGCGGCGGGGAGCGAAGGAGCGCGTGCCGAAGGGCGCGCCGCCGGCTCAGGCGACGCCAACGGACTCGGGGCGAATGCCCGCGGCGCTCAGGCGGGCGAGGGACGTCGCGGCGCGGGCGGCGCCGCGGAATCGGAGGCCGGAAACGGCCACGGCGGGGGCGCCCGGAATGGGGGCTCTGGCGCAAGCCGGACCCCGCGCCCGAACGAAGGCGGCGAAACGGACGGGCGCGCAGATGCGCGATTCGACGGCGACGCCGATGAAGCTCGGCGGCCCGCGGGCCCGCCGGCTCGGCCGGCTTCAGCCCTGCGGCAGTCGACGCCGCAGCGCGGGGGATCGGGGCCGTTCTCCGGCCGCGGAATCTCGCCGACGTGGGCGGCGGGTGCCGACGACGGCCCGGACGAGCCGACGCGCTCGCGAGCGCCGCAACGCGACGAACCGCGTGCTGGGGCCGGGAACGGTTCGGCGGCTGCGAACAAACCGGCGGCGGCTGAGACGGCTGCGGGCGGAAACGAAGCGGCTGCGCAAGAAAGGAAGCCGGGGGAGGAGAGCGGAGTCCCGCCCGTGCGCGAGAGCGCCGGCGCCTCTCGCGAGGGTGTGCAGTCTGCGAGCGGCGACGCGGCAATCGTCCGTCAGCGCTGGGCCGAGGTTGCGGCCGCCGTCGCCCGGTCGTCAAAATCGACGGCCGCACTCATCGACGAACGCAACGCGATGGTCGCCGGGATCCGAGACGGGGTGTTAGGCCTTCAGTTCCGCACGGCGGGGCTCGCCACGACCTTCAACGATCGCGATCATGCGCGCCGTGTGGCTTCCGCCCTCCACGACGTTCTGGGGCTGAGTCTGCGGGTTCGCGGCCTCGTGGGCGGTGATGCGGGCCCAAAAGCGCCTCCCGCCCGTAGCCGGGCGGAGCGACCGGAGCAGGCCAGCCGTCCGGCGTCGCAAGCTCCGTCTCAACCGGCGCCGCAAGCCCCGCCGCCGCTGGTTCCTCCTCGACCGGCCTCCGCGGTTCCGGAAAGCCAGCCCCGGTCCGAGCGGTCCGAGCCAGATGAGCCCCCTGAATCGGAGAATCCGGCTTCCTCCGAGACGCGGAGTCCGAACTCTCCCGAAACGGATCGGAGAGCGCCGAAACCGGCGTCGCGGGCTGCGGAAACGAAGCGGGGCGCCGAAAAGGCGCAGCCTAGCGAAGGCGAGTGGCGGCCCTCGCCGGACATGGAAGAGCGGGGCCTAGTTCTCTCTTCCGATCGAGTCGAGATTCCCGAAGGCCCTCGGCCGACCAGAGATCAGCTTGCGTCCGCGCTTCGAGAGCTTGAGTCCGAGCAGGCGGCGCGCGCTTCCGGGCGTCCGGCGGACGCCTCGAGCCCTGAGGGCCAAGAGCCCTCGCCTGGCGGCAGAGCGTCGGCGTCCGAGGAGGGCACGCCCGGGTCGCCCGTGCCCGAAGCGGCGTCGGATCCGCGAGCGGCTGAAGAGATCGCAGACCCAGACGCGCCTGACACGGCTGGCGTGCGCGTGATCCGGCCGGAAAGCCCCGAAGGCGGGGCCGGGGACGACGCCGATGTCGCGCCCAAGGCGCACGGCCGATCTGCCCTTCCGGCGCAGCCCGAAACTGCTCCAACCGCGTCCCGAGGGTCCGGCTCGACGGCGACCGGCGAACCCGTCCCGGCGGCGCAGACGCGTGCAGAACCCGTCTCCGCGGCGCATGCCGAGCTCGACCCGGCGGCGCGTGCGGAATCCGTCCCCGCGGCGCGCGCCAAAACCGCCCGGGGAAGCGACGCTTTCGGAGGCCTGCCCGAGCCGGTCGAGCTCGACGACGAACCGGACCCGTATTTCCCCGTTCCCGAGCCACAGCCCTTCGGCGGCGCCGCCGCGGCCGACGGTCGAGGGAGCGAGGACCCGGCCGGAGTTCTCGCTCAATTGCTCGACGGCGAGGGCCGCGGCGTCAAGAGAGCCGCGCCCGCTTCAGACACTGCCTCCCCGCTTGGATCGGTTTCGCCTTCGATCGGCGCAGCCTCCTCGGCGTCCGGTGCAACCTCGTCTGCGGGGGGCTCCTCTCCGTCGTCGCCCGGTCCAATTCCATCGCCCGGTCCGGGCTCCTCTCCGTCGTCGCCCGGTCCGGGATCGTCCCAGGCCGGCGCCGCATCGCCGTCCGAATCCGACGACGTTCCCTTCTACGAGCAGCGCATGCCTGTGCCGCAGCGTCCGCGAAACGCCGAGAAACAGGCGGGACCGGGCGAACGCGCGAGGCGCCCGGAGCAGCGCACGCCCGTTCCGCAGCGTCCGCGAAGCGGCGGAGCCGCGCCGCGAGGGGCGGCGTCGATCTCGGAACGGATCATGGCCGCGCACGGGCAGGAGCGGCAGAAACCGCGAGCCGAAAGCGCCGCGGTCGACGACGGCGAGAGCGACGTCAGCCTGTCTGACCCCACGATCTCCCAATCGAAGCTGGTCGGCCTCGACGTCGTCCTCTCGACGTTCGACGGCACGATCATCGAAGAAATAGCCCGAACTGACGGAGGGAACTGATGGCTGGAGTGTACGACGGCGCCGTTCAGGAGCTCATTGACGAACTGGGCCGATTGCCCGGCGTCGGGCCGAAAAGCGCCCAGCGCATAGCCTTCCACGTCCTCGCCGAGGACCCCGAGGAAGTCAAAGCCCTCGCGTCCGCGCTGCTGCGCGTGAAGGAAAAGGTGCGGTTCTGCGAGATATGCGGAAACGTCACGGAGACCGAAGTGTGCTCGATCTGCACCGACCCGCGCCGCATGGACTCGGTCATATGCGTGGTCGAAGAGTCGAAAGACATCGTCGCCATCGAGAGAACCCGCGAATACCGCGGGCGCTACCACGTGCTCGGCGGATCGATCAATCCAATCCAGGGGGTGGGGCCGGACGACCTGCGCATCCGCGAACTCATCTCGCGGCTGAGCGACGGCGCCGTCGCCGAAGTCATCATCGCCACCGACCCCAACATCGAGGGCGAGGCGACGGCCGCGTACCTCATCCGCATCCTTTCGTCGATCGGCGTGGCCGTCTCCAGACTCGCCTCCGGTCTGCCCGTGGGCGGAGACCTAGAATACGCCGACGAAATCACGCTCTCCCGAGCCTTCGAAGGAAGGCAGCGAATCCTGGCCCAGGCTCGACGTCGGCCCAGGGCTCGTCAATGGCACAGGGTTCCCCGACGGCCCAGGGTTCCCCGGCAGCCCAGGGCTCGCCCGGCGGGCCCGCTGCGGACGCCCGTCCGGCGTCAGGCCCGGCCTCGCATGCAGAAGCGGAGCCCGCTCCGACGACGCCCACTGAGGCGGGGCCCGGCGTGGCGTCGCCGGGGCGGTAAACGGCGCGCCCCCGGGGACGAAAGGCTCGAAGGAACCGAGACGAAGGCAATAGTGTGACGAATGCCCGTGTTCAAATTTGAGAATCCGTAGTAGGCCCGCGGCTGCGCGCAGCTAACATAACGGGGACTGAAGGAGTAACACGTGGCTTTAATCGTGCAGAAGTTCGGCGGCTCGTCCGTTTCGGACGCGGCCAGCGTCAAACGCGTCGCACAGAGGATAGTCGACACGAAGAACGCGGGGAACGACGTCGTCGTGGTCGTCTCCGCGATGGGCGACACCACCGACGATCTCATCGACCTCGCCAACGAGATTGCGCCGGACGCCCCCGCCCGCGAGATGGACATCCTGCTGACGGCGGGCGAGCGCATTTCCATGGCGCTCCTGTCAATGGCGGTCAACTCGCTCGGGGTCGCCGCGCACGCCTTCACCGGCCAGCAGGCGGGCCTGCGCACCGACGCCCACTACGGCAAGGCCTCGATCGTCGGCGTAGTCCCGGAGCGGATCGCACGGACGATCAAGTCAGGCTCCGTCGCGATCGTCGCCGGATTCCAGGGGGTCAACGACCGCAACGACGTCACCACCCTCGGGCGCGGAGGGTCCGACACCACGGCCGTCGCGCTCGCGGCGGCCCTGCGCGCGGACGTGTGCGAGATCTACACCGACGTCGACGGCGTGTTCTCCGCGGACCCGCGAATCGTCCCCGCGGCCAGGCAGCTGCCCTACATGACCCACGAGGAAACCCTCGAACTGGCCGCCCACGGCGCGAAGGTCCTTCACCTGCGAGCCGTCGAATTCGCCCGAAAGTTCAACGTGCCCGTGCACGTGCGATCGTCATTCTCAAACAAGGAAGGCACCTGGATCGTGGACGAGAAAACTATGAAAGACAAAGCCCTGGAAGCGCCCGTCGTAGCCGGCGTCGCCCACGACCGCTCCCAAGGGAAGGTCACGATCACGCGCGTGCCCAACGTTCCCGGAATGGCGTCGAAGATCTTCGCCATCGTGGCCGGAATCGACGGCAACATCGACATGATCGTCCAAAACACGGCCGTCGCGGCGCCCGACGTGTCGAACCTGAGCTTCACCCTCCCCAAGGCGGAGGTCGCCGCAGTGGTCGAGGCGCTGAAGAGCCATCGCGGGGAGCTGGGCTTCGGTGAGATTCGCGTGACCGAGGACATCGGCATCTTGTCCGTGGTGGGTGCCGGAATGCGGTCCCACTCGGGCATTTCGGCCAAGCTTTTCGCCACGCTGGGAGACCTGGGCATCAACGCTGACATGATCGCCACCTCGGAGATCCGAATCTCCGTGGTCGTCGACCCCGAGCGCCTCGACGAGGCCGCTCGCGCAGTCCACACAGCATTCGGCCTCGACAGCGAGTCCGAGGCCGTCGTATACGGAGGTACTGGAAGATGACAACCCTCGCAGTCGTTGGAGCGACCGGACAAGTCGGCCGCGTCATGCGCACGCTTCTCGAGGAGAGGAACGTCGACGTCGACGACGTCCGCTTCTTCGCCTCGTCCCGATCCGCGGGCAAAGTGCTCCCCTTCCGGGGCAAGGACGTCGTGGTCGAGGATGTGGCGACCGCCGACCTTTCCGGGATAGACGTGGCCGTCTTCTCCGCCGGAGGAGGCACGTCCCTCGAATACGCCCCGAAGTTCGCGGCCGCCGGCGCGGTGGTGGTCGACAACTCCTCGGCGTGGCGCAAGGACCCCGAGGTTCCGCTCGTCGTCTCCGAGGTCAACCCCCACGCGATCAAGGACCGTCCGAAGGGGATTATCGCCAACCCCAATTGCACGACCATGGCCGCGATGCCCGTCCTCAAGCCGCTTCACGACCGGTACGGGCTGACCCGCCTCGTCGTCTCCTCCTACCAGGCCGTCTCCGGCTCCGGGCTCGCCGGAGTCAAAGAACTCGAAGGGCAGGCACGCTCGGCGCTCGAGCAGGACGTCGCCAAGCTCGCCGTCGACGGGTCGGCGGTGGACCTTCCCGAGCCTTCCGTTTACGTTGCGCCGATCGCCTTCGACGTGGTGGCGCTCGCCGGCAAGATCGTCGACGACGGGTCCGAGGAGACCGACGAGGAGCAAAAGCTCCGCAACGAATCGCGCAAAATCCTGGAGGCGCCGGATTTGGCCGTCTCCGGCACGTGCGTGCGCGTCCCGGTGTTCTCGGGCCACGGTTTGGCCGTCAACGCCGAGTTCGCCAAGCCTGTGACGCCCGACGAAGCCAGGGCTATCCTTGCGGACGCCCCCGGGGTGGAACTCGACGACGTGCCGACGCCGCTGCGCGCAGCCGGCACGGACCCCTGCTACGTGGGCCGGATCCGCACCGACCAGTCGGTGCCCGACGGCCGCGGCCTGGCCATGTTCATCGTGGGCGACAACCTGCGCAAGGGAGCGGCCCTCAACGCCATCCAGCTGGCCGAAATCGTCCTCGCCGAGCTGAAAAGCTCATAGCGCGGGACCGGTTCGCGGGGCCCGGCCGGTCTCGGCTTGCCGGGTTGGGCCGAAGCCTCTTCGATCCAAGTCGGAGGGGCTTGTCCGCCGGCCGACGGCTCTATGACCGGCACTCGCCCGCGTTCTTCGAATTGAGGCGGCCAGCCGCATAGAACGGCCAATCATATAGATCTGTCAATCGCTTGGGCCGGCCAATCATATAGGTCTGCCAATCGCATAAAGCGGGGGCGGGACGGCCTAAAAAGGCCGTCCCGCCCCCGGTGCGTTCAACCGCTCAGCCAGAGCGTCCGCTCGGCCGGGCAACGCGGTTTACGAGTCGTACTTGTCTTCGTCGAATTCCTCGTCGAACTCATCTTCGTCGCCCGATTCCACGGAGGGAGCGCTGTCTCCCGTGATGGGGCTGTCGCCGGTGATCGGGCTGTCGCCGGTGATGGGGCTGGCGCTGGTGATCGGCGTCGCCCCGCTGACCACGATGTAGGAGCGCTCGTCGCGTTGATGGCGCAAGACGTTGTCGATGAAGCTCGCAATCGCCTCGTCCATGGGGATGTCGCGGCCGGCCTGCTCCGAGATGTACCAGCGGTGGTCGAGGAACTGGTGGAACAGCTCGGCCGGCTCGAGCTTGCCCTTGAGCTCGCTTGGCACGGCGTTGATCATCGGTTCGAACACGTTCGTCATCCAGTCGTGTGCGGCGATCGGAAGCGACGAGCTCTTGTTCGCCGCCACGCGGTACTGCTCGATGTCCTGAATGAGCCGTCTCGCCTGGTTCTCCTGAACGTCCATGCCGGTCAGGCGGATGATCTTGCGCGAGAAGTGCCCCGCGTCCACCACCTTCGGCTGGATCCGAATCCTCCGGCCGTCCTCGTCGGCGACGATTTGAAGCTCGTCGACGTCGAAGCCCAGCTCGTTCAAGCGTTTGACGTGCTCGTTCACCCGCCACTTTTCGTCCGTGAAGAACGTGGTCTCTCCGGTGAGCGCGTCCCACAGGGTCGTGTACTGCGCGACCAGCCGGTTCCCGATGTCGATGGTGTCGTAATCCTCGGAAAGGTGGCCCGCCGCCTGCAGATCCATGAGCTCGCCGATGATGTTCGTGCGTGCCACGTCGATGTCATACAGCCGCTTGCCCTGGGTGATCCCGTCGTAGACCTCGCCCGTCTCGGCGTCGACGAGGTATGCGGCGAATTCCCCGGCGTCGCGCCGGAACAGCGCATTGGAAAGGGAAACGTCGCCCCAGAAGAATCCGAGGAGGTGAAGCCGCACGAGCAGAACCGAAAGGGCTCGGATGAGCCTGTCAACCGTCTCGGGGCGCTGATACTGGCCGAACAAAGCGCGGTAGGGAAGCGAGTACGGCAGATGCTCCGAAACGAAGACCGAGTTGAGCGCGTGGCCCGAACGGGTCGTCCTCCCGGTGATGACGGCTATCGGTTCGACGCAGGGCGCGTCCAGCCGCTGAAGCGTGCGCAGCATCTGGTACTCGTGATGGGCCGCGGAATCGCCGATCTCCTTGATGGCCAGAATGCGCCCGTCCAGGTGGACGAATCGCACGACGTGGCGGGAAATGCCCTGAGGAAGCGCAGCCACAATGCTGTCCGGCCATCGGCTCAACGGCTTGTCCCAAGGAAGGTCGAGAAGGGCCGCATCGGGCTTGGCCGCGGTGATCCGCAGCGAGGAGCTCACCGGCCTCGCCTTCTTGGAGGCCTTCGAGCGTCTCGTCGACTCTGACGATACCCGTTCCTTCTTTGGAACTGGTTTGAGTTGTTGAATTGAATTATCCATGATATTTGCGCGTATTGGTTATATTTTACTTATCTCCTCGTCCTTTGAGGTGCCTCTATTTAAATATGGGCTACGCCCAATGGGCGAGAAGACGTCTTTTTCTCCTTCCGCAGCCCCGCCTGGAAACGGCGAGGGCCGGGGCATGCTCTTTCAAACCCCGGCCCCGAACGCCATCAGTTGATCCGTTCGCCACTGCTGGCAGAGAAGAAGTGAATCCGATCCGGGTTCGGCTCCACGAGGATCACTTCCCCGGGAGCTGGAACTCTATCAGGTTCGATGCGAATCGTCACGAGGTCCGAACCGTCGCCGGAGCCGAACTCCTCGACTTCGCGATCGGAGCCGACCACGTGGCCGTAGACGTAAGCGTCCGATCCGAGCTCCTCGACGAGCGTCACCTTGAGCGGTATCTTGCCCAGCGGGGCGCCCTCGTCGGGGTTCGGCGCGTACGTGTCGTCCGAGTTCCACAAGAGGGCCTCTGGGCGGAAGCCGACGACGATTTGCCCGTTGTCTTCGCGGGTGAGGGAGTTCGCGACGCTCGACGGAACGGGAAGGGAAGAGTCGCCGTAGACGGCGGTGTTGCCGACGACGCGCCAGCGCCCCAGGTTCATGGCGGGGGAGCCGATGAATCCGGCGACGAAGGCGTTTGCGGGCGAGGAGTACATCTCATTCGGCATGCCCACCTGCTGGAGCAGGCCGTCCTTGAGCACGGCGATCCTGTCGCCCATCGTCAGGGCCTCGGTCTGATCGTGGGTCACGTACACGGTGGTGATTCCCAGCCGCTTTTGGAGCGAGGCGATCTGGGTGCGGGTTTGGACGCGGAGCTTCGCGTCCAGGTTCGACAGCGGTTCGTCCATAAGGAAGACCCGCGGTTCGCGCACGATTGCGCGGCCCATCGCCACGCGCTGGCGCTGCCCGCCGGAGAGCGCCTTCGGCTTCCGGTCGAGATAGGGCTCGAGGTCGAGGATCTTGGCGGCGTCGACCACGCGTTGGCGGATCTTTTCGCGCGGCACGCCTTGGATTTTGAGGGCGAAGCCCATGTTGTCCGCCACGGTCATGTGGGGGTAGAGGGCGTAGTTTTGGAACACCATGGCGATGTCCCGGTCCTTCGGCGGAACGTAGGTGACGTCGTCGTCGCCGATGTAGACGGTTCCGTCGTCCACTTGCTCCAAACCTGCGAGCATGCGCAGCGAGGTGGACTTGCCGCAGCCCGAAGGCCCGACCAGAACGAGGAATTCTCCGTCGTTGATGTCCAGAGAGAGGTGATCGACTGCGGGCTTCTCCGAGCCCGGGTAGAGGCGAGTAGCCCCGTTAAAGGTCACAGTTGCCATATTCAAATGGTCCCTTCACCGGCAGGAACGTGCCGGACGGTCCGAGTGAAGAGTGCCGAAGTGTCGACTCTGACACGGATGCGTAAAACACCCGTGAACATTATTACACAGAAACGCGCTAAGCAGGGGGCGTCCTTCGATGGCGTAGAGGTGTGCGTAGGCAGATGAACATTGGCGGATACAGGCTCATCAAGCGAATCGGCGCGGGCGGCATGTCCACCGTCTTCGAGGCGGAGGACGGCGCCGGGGTCCGCGTCGCCCTCAAGCTTTTGCATCCGGCCTTGGTGGTGGACTACTCGGGGCGGGAGCGCCTTCGCCGAGAAGTCGCGATGCTCCAGAAGGTGCGCGGCCGCTACGTCGCCGAGGTTTTGGACGCCGAGACCGACGCCGACGAGGCTTTTATCGTGACGGAACTCATAGACGGGCCGACGTTGGAGCAAGACGTCGTCGATTCGGGGGTGTTCGAAGGGGAAGACTTGGTCGAACTCGCCGAGCATCTCCGCCAGGCGGTAGAGGCGATCCACGAGGCGGGGGTCCTCCACCGAGACCTCAAGCCGTCCAACGTCATGCTGGGCCCGGACGGGCCCGTGCTCATAGATTTCGGAATCGCGCAGGTCGATGAGGATTCGCGCCTGACCGTGCCCGGCTCGGTTGCGCACACGCCGGGGTACTGCGATCCGCGCGTCATCAACGGCGCCAACCCAGATGAAGCCGCGGACTGGTGGGCGTTGGCCGCCGTCCTCGCCTTCGCCGCTACGGGTCGGGCGCCTTTCGGCAAGGGCAATCCGCAGGCGATCATGCGCAGGGTTTTCGAGGGGGTGCCGGACATCGTCGGCATTCAGGGCCCGGCGGCTGCCGCCTTCGTGCGCGCTCTCGCGCCGGACATCGAGGACCGGATTGGGATCGACGAACTCGTCGCGGTGCTCAAGACCGGCCGGTTCGACGACGCCTCTTCCGGGCCGCGCGCCGCCTTCGCCGGCATCGCCGGCGTGATGGGGGGAGTCGGAAACCTTGCCGCCGCGGACTCCGCAACGGGGGAGGGCGACACCTTTGAGCCCCTCGTCACCGGCGAAACCGCCTCGCGAGGCGGCGCCACCGAGGTATTGGGCCAGTACCCGGGAAGGCCCGAGGGCGCCACCGAAGTGTTGGGCGGAACGGCGGACGCAGGCGCCACCGAGGTTCTCGGCGGCTCTGCAGTCGGGGACGGAGCAGCCGAAGCGCTTCGATCTCCCGGCGCTCTCGGATACGACGACGGGCCCGACGGATACGGCGACGCAGACTACGACGCCCGTCAGAGCGACGACGCCCGCGGGTGGGATGAAGGCCCGGAAACCGCCCTCCGGATGCGGAGAGCCCAGCTGGGAGGGTCGGCGACGGAAGTCCTCGGAGCGTCTGGACTCAGCGGCGGCCGGACCGAGATCCTTCCCTCCGGCGGGTTTGACTCCGGCGGCCGAACCGAGGTTCTCGCCGCCGACGGCGCCGATTACGGTGAGGGGCGAACCGAGGTTCTTCCCTCCGGCGGCGCCGATTACGGCGGCGGACGCACTGAGGTCCTTCCCGCCGGAGGGGGCGGCTCCGGGGGCGGCCGAACTGAGATCCTTCCCGTCGGGGATTTCGGCGTCGGCGACGACGCTCGGTCCGGTTCTCGGGCCGCGCCGCCGACCGAGGTCATCTCGGCTGAGCCCCCGATGGCTGCCCCGCCGTCCCAGATGCCGCCGTCGGTCCCCGTCGCGCCGCTTCCCGAAGAGCTAGGGCGCCGCGGAAATCTCGGCCAAGAGTTTGGGCAGGCGCAAGCCGGGCTCCAACCCTCGCAGCCGCAGCCTCCGGGCTCGCTCAATCCGCCGACGTGGAATGAGTTCATCGGCGGGCAGGGGCCCGACGCGCCGGGCGAAACCCCGGAATGGATGCGTCCTGCGCCGACTGTCCGCCTTATCGTGTTTCTCGGTGCCCTCGCGATTCTTTCCTTCGCCGTTCGATTCCCGATAGCGGGAATGGGCGCGTATGCCTTTGCGGCGTTCGCACTCGCAATGATCGGGTCGTCCTGCCGGAGCCTCAACGCCCGGCGCCGAGCCCGCGGCGGCAAGTTCTCGGGCGAGAAATGGGGCGTGGCGCTGAGGCTGCCCGGCATATTCCTGAAAACCGTCTTCGAGCAGGCGTTGAGCATCGGCATCGGCGTCGCCCTAGGCGGGGCTGCGCTGTGGGGCTTGAGCCTCGCGGTTCCCTCGGAGCCCCGGCTCGGCACTTTTGCCGGCGTCGTCATAGCGATGACAGTCGCGTGGTTCAACGCCCTCAACGCCCCCGCGAGGCTCGGCGCCCGCAACCTCATGGCCGCGATCGCCCCGGTCAGGTCGTACAAGTACTTCTGGGGTGTGGTCCTCGTCGCTCTCACCGCGCTCGGCGTCCTCTACTCCTCCGCTCGGCAGTATCCCGATTGGGCGCCGTTTGACGACACGCCTTCCTTCCTAAAGACGGAGTAGCGCGATTGAGAGGCGGAGCGGCGCGGTGGGACGGGGGATGTCTTCGACGGCCCCCGCGAACAAACGGTGACAGAACGATCACAAGAGCTTACTAGTTTCTCCACAGCATGCTCGCCTACAATCGTGCGCATGGCTTCACGAAACACCCCGGGGATGATGAATTCGCCCTATATGACGAAGCAGCAGAGGCAGCAGCAGGCCCGCGAGAAAGCCCGCCTTCTCCAGCAGGCGGAGGCGAAACGCGCCAAGCGCACGCGCTTGCTCGTGGCGTTGGGCAGCTCCTTTGCTGTCATCCTCGTCGTCGCAGCCGTCGTCTTTGTCATCTGGAGCGGCACGAAGAAGGGAGAGGAGACGAAGCCGAAGGAAAGTCCAAGCGCGAACGTTTCGGCCGACGGCGTCATCTCCGTCGGGAAGGGCTCTTCCGAAGGCACAACTCGGGCGGGCGCGAAGAACGCCGGCAAACCGAGGGTTCGCATCTACTCCGACTACGCGTGCACCCACTGCAACGACCTCGAGAAGGAATACGGCAACAAGCTTGTGAACCTCGCTGGCAAAGGCGAGATAACCCTTGAGATCGTTCCCCTGTCGGTCCTCCAGCAAAAGTTCTCGGACGTAGCCAGCCAGGCCGACTATTACATCGCCGAAAAGGCTCCGCAGTACTACGCCGCTTTCCACACGAAGTACTTCGCCGACGTCTCCGCCCCGATCTTCGCCCGGCAGAAGGGCATTCCCTCGGAGTCGGAGCATAAGAAGGTCGCGCTCGACGTCGCAAAGAAGGTTGGCGTGCCCGACAACGTGCTCAAAGGCCTCGACAGCACCCTGAGCAAGAATCGCTACGGTCCTTTCCTCCAGCATGCGGCCAAGAAGTTCGCCGACGCCGGGCACCAAGGCACCCCGACCGTCACGATCAACGGGAAGAGGCTCGAGGACTGGACCGAGGGCAAGCTGCTGACCGAAGTTGAAAAAGTCGCCGGCCACAAGCTCGAGGCCTCCGACGCCGAACCGGCGACGCCGAAGGGCTGACAGGC